>DASVZE010000245.1:0-2528 GCA_036391775.1 Chloroflexota bacterium
TGGCCGAGACCAGGGTGCTGCCGGCAGGGAAGGCGCTGTTGAGCAGTGATTGTTCCCAGTAAGGTAGGCGCGGAGCACCAGTCTGGTCGCTCACAAGTCCAAACTGAGGCGAGTCGGCAACATCGTATTGATTGATCATGCCAACACCAAGAGGAGCAACCTGTGTGAAAAGTGATCCCCACCAGGCAGCCGAGAACGCGTTCCACGGACGGGAATAGGCATCGTTGCCCCATGCGGCGTTCACATTCACTTCATCAATCCAGAGCGGGGTGGAAGGAGCGAGTGCGTGGAGAGCCTGGGTATCAGACACGATGTTTGTAATCCCGCCCGATCCCGTTGAGTCACCGTCGAAGATCGTCTGATCAGTAACCGAGTTATCCCAGTAGCCATACCCATGGAAGCTGATGGCAGCGGGCTGCACCGTCGCTCCGGCCAGCAGGCTGGTCACATACGTGTTGTAGGAGGTTGAGCCGAATTGCCCTCCGGAAGTTGCCGGCCCGACGAACTTGACGGTGGGGTCGACCGCGAGCACGGCCTGAGTAACTGCATTCCACATCGTCACATACTGAGCGGGCGTGATACCTAGTCCGTTCGCCGGCGCGCACGGCGTCTCGATATTGAGATCCGGCTCGTTCCACGGTTCCCAATAAGTAATCCGGTTCTTCGTGCCGGCGGGATTCACAATCACGGTCCCCGACTCGGTCGTCATTGAACCCTTGTTGTAATAGGAGACAAGCCGCGCCATATAGGCAGCGTACGTCTGAAAGGTCAGATCCTTAACCGTACCCGCTCCCTGCGTGCTGTTAGAGCTCACGCCAATACTGTTGGGATAGCAGGTCCACATCCAGTCCGGAGCGAACTTGATATTCATGAGTGGTTGCTGGCCAGTCTTCGTGACATTGTTGACGAGGGCGTCAAGCGCGCTGAAGTTCCACTGGCCTTGATTGAGCTCGGGCATCGCCTCCGGCCATCCGTCGTCGCCGACATGGATACGAACCAGGGGATCGTGCAGAGCGTTGAGCTCTTGTTGTGCTCCCGGTGCTTGGTCAACCATGCCAGACCAGACGTTGTTGGTACTCATCTGTGTCTGCATGGTGCCGACAGCGGTCGGGGTTACGGTAACAGTGGCCGTCGCGGCCGCTGCAATTCCACGGCGTGGAACGACGACAACCAGCAACGTGAGCAGTAGTACGCCAATAAGAACGCGCGAGCGAGTAACCGCGCGCAGCACCGCCCAGGGGGGAGAGAGGACTAGCGCCATGAAGCTTTTCTCCTTGTGCAATTGACATCGAGGTGGGCGACACTTCAGAACTCTTTGTCAATCTGTCACGCAAGCATCTTTGGCGTTAGAGGACATGGTCCCTGTTTGGCAGGGACCTATGGACCCAGTCAGGCACGAATCCAGACAGCGAGTATAGAGATTAACAGTGGTTTCCCGCATCTGGAATGGCACTGGAACTACTCCGGAATCGACCATCCCTAAGATGCGTCGTAGAGAAGCACTCGGACTTAAAGGCGCCCCATGGTCAACATGACGACACTGGAGATGCGCGATTCGACCGGTACACCCATGCGCCGTGGGGCCACGTCAACCGGCAACAACTGGGCGCGACGCACGGAGAAGGTAATGAAGTCACAGAATGGTCGGCCACCAATTCGGTCCGCGCAAGGTGGCTAGATGGTACAGCCATTGCGGATAACCCGAAGCACGTCGCTGCCGTCGAGCGAAACACGAGTACCACGCTATAAGCGGCCGTTCGACCTTGTCCTGGGCACCATTTTGCTTTTAGTTGCGACGCCTATTGCGGCAATCGCGGCAGTGTTTATAAAGCTGACATCGCCCGGCCCTGTGTTCTTTCTCCAGGAGCGTGTGGGCCTGAGTGGCCGTCCATTTGTGATGTACAAGTTCCGGACGATGCATCACGGCGCGGATCAAAACGTCCATCGCGAGTACTTCAGGCAATACCAGCAGGGGATCACGGCGCCGGGACAGGACAAGCCGATCTTTAAACTCCAGCGCGATCCACGCATTACACGGATCGGCAGCATTCTCCGCAGTCTGGCGCTTGATGAAATCCCACAGCTCTGGAACGTCGTCAAGGGAGATATGAGTCTGGTAGGACCTCGGCCTCCGCTCATGTACGAGGTGCAGGACTACAACCAGCGCGATCTAGCTCGCCTGTCGGTCAAGCCAGGAATAACCGGTCTCTGGCAGATCAAGGGCCGAGATGTGGTGGACTTCGCCACCATGATTGACCTCGATCTGGACTACATCAATCGGCAATCGCTGGCGCTGGACAGCGCAATTGTTCTGGCGACAGTTCCGGCTCTGGTATGGGCATACATCAATCGCTGAGGAATTCGGATTTTACATGCTTTCGGACGGTAGAGAGAGGGAGCTAGCGTAACGATGGGACGCATTCGTATTGGCGTCATAGGCGCCGGCTATTGGGGGCCACACCTTATTCGCAACACCAGCGAAATTGTGGAGGCCGAGTTGGCTGGAATTTCCGACCTCTCGGCAGAAC
>DASVZE010000246.1:0-3189 GCA_036391775.1 Chloroflexota bacterium
GAGTACGACCCTCACCTTGCCACTCGCCCGCAGATCATCGCCGTGTCGAAACAGGACCTTCCCCAGGCACAAGAGCGATGGCCGGAGCTTCGAGCCGAACTCGAGGCTCAGGGGTATCATCCGGTCTCGATCTCGGCGGTAACTCACGAGGGGCTCGACGAACTGCTGCGCCGGACAGTTGCTTTGCTGCGAGAAGAGCGCCGCGAGCGGCAGAAAGAGGAATCGGAGCAGCTCGAAGTGATCGAGGTGAAGCCTCGCCCGGATTACTTCGAGGTGGAACGTAAACGCAAGACTTTCTATGTGCGCGGTGAGGATGCGGAACGTCTGGCCATAATGACCGACCTGGAATCGGATGAGGCAATCTACCGCCTTCAGCAGCGGCTTCGACGCATGGGTGTGCTGGCTGCCTTGCAGCGAGCCGGCATTCAGGAGGGCGGCAGAGTGCGAATCGGAGATGTCGAGTTCACCTGGGATTCAAGCTTTGAGCCGCGGGTCAAGCCCCACGGTCGCAGACATGGATCCGGTGCTCGAAGTCGACGTTAGCTGCAGTTGCCGCTGACCTTCGTTTAGTGGAACCCGACGACGCATGTAAGTCCGCCGTTGGTATAAGCCGTCTATGTGTGCGGACAGTTGAAGCTTTGAGAGCGATGGTCACCGTCCGAATAGACGTCTGAAGTCTCCGTCGAACTCACTCAGGAAAAGGTGCATATCCAGCACGTCGTCGCCTGTGACCGGAGCCATCTCGGCGAACCGCTCTTCCTCATCCGACGTCAGGTCTTGCAAGAGGCGATCGTCTCCGTCCTCGCTGGGCATCACCCAAAAGCGTTGGCGATGACGGCAGTAGCCGCAGCGCGCAGTGACCAGCCAGACCTGATCGTGATGCGCCGCAAAACGAACCTGGTCCTGGTCGAAACCCCGCCGCCGGCACACCTGGCAGCGGTAGCCGCTGATGATCTGTTTCAGCAGCCGCTCCTGACCCGTCGGAAACTCTGCCATTGTTCTAAGCGTCGGGCCGACGCTCGCCTTCACCCTGTGTGTGACCTTCTTCAAACAGGCCGTTGACGAAGTCACGATAGACGTCCAGCCGCTCGTCCGTTTCAGTAGGAAGCGTAATTGCGGCTCGATCCAGTACGGAATCCTCCACATAGATGGGAGCACCCGTGCGAACCGCCAGCGCAATGGCATCGCTGGGACGCGAGTCGAAGTCTAGCCTGTCATTCTGGGCATTGACCATGCCCACCCGCGCATAAAAGACGTCGTCTGACAGATCCGTAATGCTGATGTCCACCACGCGAGCTCCCAGGTCATCGATGACGTTCTTGAGCAGATCGGCAGTCAACGGCCGCGGCGCCTTCTCGTTCTGCAGCTCAAGAGCAATTGCGTTTGACTCGTTCAGGCCAACCCAGATCAGCAGGTACCGCTCAAGCTTGTCATCCTTCAGAATGACCACTCGCTGACCGTTGGTCAGGTTCACTCGAACACTTTCAACCAAAACCGGAATCATCATGTTCTAGGACCTCTGCACGCCACCATCGCGTGCCTCATTGTACTACAGTGCCAGTAACAATGAACTGTCTGTCCTCACTCTTCACACCGTCAGTGGTGCCAGTGTAACACCGCCTGAGCGGAGGCGCGGAGACGGCTTTTACGCCGGTACGGCTTCCTGTATCGGTCGGATTTCGCGGGCTCGGCCGGTGTCATCGTCGAGATCGATAAAGACTGCGCTGAAACGCACCGGGCCTCGAGCCACCTCATACCGGTGATACATCTGGGTGAGATATCGTTCGATGACAGCCTCCGGGTCAACCCCGATCACCGAGTCCAGCGGCCCGACCATTCCCACGTCGGTGATATACGCGGTGCCGCATGGCAGCACGCGAGCGTCCGCGGTCGGGACATGTGTGTGTGTTCCTACCAGGGCGCTTATTCGTCCGTCGAGAAAGAAGCCGAGCGCCTGTTTCTCTCCGGTGGCCTCGGCATGCATGTCGACCAGAATGAACTTCTGACTACCGAGCTCAGCCAGAACAGATTCCATGGCACGAAATGGATCGTCCAGCGGTCGCATAAAGACCCTGCCCTGCACGTTGACGAGAGTCAACATCTGGTCATTCACGCGCACGTCCATGCATCCGCGCCCCGGCACACCGGGAGGGTAATTGATGGGACGGAGGATAGGCACGTCTTCGGACAGATAGTCGATCGCCTCACGTTGGTCCCATACATGGTTGCCCGTGGTGAGAGCGGCGATACCGAGATCAAACATCTCGCGCGCCGTATCTCGCGTGATCCCGGCGCCACCCGCCAGATTCTCGCCGTTAGCCAGAACGATGTCCGGCTCTAGCTCCTCGCGCAATCGAGGAAGGAGACGCCGGACCGCTTTGCGGCCCGGCTTCCCGACGATGTCGCCGATGAACAGAATGCGCATGTTAGCTCACGGCTACTTGGCATAATCGACGACGCGTGTCTCACGGATCACCATGACCTTTATCTGGCCTGGATATTCCAGGGTCTCCTCGATCTTATTCACAATGTCTCGCGCTACCCGGGCTGCAGCCAGATCGTCCACGTCTTCGGGTTTCACCACGATGCGGACTTCACGGCCCGCCTGGATGGCAAAGCTCTTCTCCACGCCGGGGAAGGAGTTGGCGATGTTCTCGAGCGCCTCCAGACGCTTGACATAACTCTCCAGGGTGTCGCGGCGAGCGCCGGGGCGTGCACCAGAAATGGCATCGGCTGCCTGCACCAGGAACGCTTCCACCGTTTCCGGCTCCTCCTCAAAGTGGTGGGCTGCGATAGCATGAACCACTTTCGGTGGCTGGCCCAGGCGTTTTGCAATGTCGGCGCCGATAAGCGCGTGCGGTCCCTCGACCTCATGTGAAACGCCTTTACCCAGGTCGTGGAGAAGTCCCGCTTTACGAGCCACATTGACATCGGCGCCAAGCTCCGCGGCCATCATGGCGCAGAGATGGGCCACCTCAATCGAGTGCCTGAGCACGTTTTGCCCCATGCTAAAGCGGAAATGAAGCCGCCCCAGCGACTTCACCAAATCCGGATTCATACCCGGCACGCCGGCCTCGAATGCAGCACGCTCACCTTCCTCTTTGATGATGGTGTCCACCTCAGAGCGCGCCTTTTCCACCATCTCCTCAATGCGAGCCGGGTGGATGCGGCCGTCCTGAATCAGCTTGT
>DASVZE010000247.1:0-3602 GCA_036391775.1 Chloroflexota bacterium
ACTTTGCACACTGTCGTAGGATGATTGGAGGGATGGTTATGGCTGCGCCAAACACGATGGATCTGGTGAACTCGTTTTGCGCCCAGATCGAGACGCATCTCGATCGAAGCCAGCTTGATGGCCCGGTTCGAATGGACAACACACATACCATCGTGATTATCCCGGTCAAAGGGAAGGGGCCAGTCCACGCTCATCGGCGAGGTGGGCTCGACGAATCTGGTGTCGACGATATCGTCCAGCAGATCGCCAGTGTCCCGAGTTTGAAGGGCTTGATCAGGGGCTGATCGCTTCTATACTATGTACTCTCCAGAGCGGCAGGTGCTCGTTCCACCGACCGCCGCTCGAACGCATACATGTAGCCGTGCCCTCGTACCGTTCGGATGAAGCGTGGCTGCTCCGGGTCAGCTTCGAGCTTTTGCCGTAGCCGGTGGATGTGAACCTTGAGCAAGTCCTGAGCCTCCTGCTCGCTAATGCGTGCGCCCATTACCTGCTGCATAACTTCGCCGGCCGGGAGGACCGTACCCGGTCGTTCCGCGAGAACTCTGAGCACGGAAAATTCAGTAGGCGTCAGACCCACTTCTCGGTCGCCAACCGTAACTCGGCGCTGTCCCAGGTCAATGCGCAGCTGGCCTAGCTCGATGACGGCCGGCGCCGAACGCAAACGCCCGTAGCGGCGCAGGTTGGCGCGTAGCTGGGCGGCGAGCAGGTCCGGTTGGTAGGACCCGGCCACATAATCCACGCCCAAGTCGAGCAGCATGACCGAGTCGGAGACAGACGCTCCGGGCCAGACAACGACGACGAGACTGCCTCCGTGGCTCTGACTCGTCGCAACTAAACGTGCCATGAAGGGCGCCGTGGGCCGGCCGGCAAAAAGGGAGACGTCGGGCTGAGAATACTCCACAACTGTCAGCAGCTCGTTTTCCGACTCCACCGCATAGACCTGGAATCCACGTGTCTTCAGATGCAAATCGGGAGTGGTTCCCTCTCGCTGCAGCCGGTCCAACACAACCACCCGCCGTTCGAGCTGCATCGCGTTTACCCCCCGCCCAGTGTCGCGGCATGCTGCGCGGCAGAGTGGGCCATGAGCGCCCCGGTGTCACGTTGTCGACTGGGGCGAACAGAATTCTGGAGCGTACGGTCCTTGGCCGTAGTATGGACCAACGCGTCGGCAAGTGTCACGCCGTCCACGCCGGCAGGGACCGGAAAACCCATCAGCCGCTCGACGGTAGGGGCGATGTCGACCAATTGTGCAGGAAATGACGAGTAGCCTTGCCTGATCCCGGGACCACTCATTACCAGCGGAATGTGCTGAACGCGCCACGATAGCCCGCCATGATTTCCATGGTGCGGGGAGTCAGGCAGCTGTAGCCCAAAGGTGTCCTCTGCGTACGGAAGAATTACGTCCGGCCCACCTGCTGAGGCAAACGTGTCGCACAGATCCAGGTAGGCGCGTGTGAGGCTACGGCCGAACGACCTGGCGGATGAAGCATCGGCACGACATGCGTAGCCGCCGCCCTCCGGAACTCGATACAGTGCTCCTTCGGTGTACGGTATGTGTCGAGCCTCCAATGCAGCCGCATCCGTGGCCGCATCAATCCCTCGACGCAGGTAGATGTACCCAGCCGTTCCAAGGAAATCGTCTTCAAGCGCCGGATCCTTCAATGCGCGAACGTCGGCATACATCTGTTTGATCGGAGCATGGTGAGTATTGGGCAACATGCCGTGATCGGCCGTAATGATCCAATCGGTCTGCTGGAAGATCCCGGCCTTCCGGTAAGCGGCCATGACCGTGCCTAACGCAGCATCGGCGCCTTTGACCACTATTTTCATAGACTCAGGTGCAATCACGCCACCAGTGATGTGTCCCTGTATGTCAGTACCCGGGAAGTTAAGGAGAAGCATGCGTGGTCGAACGACATGCACCAGCCGGGCGCCCAGGCGTGCCACGAAGGCGTCCTGCACCCAGGGGTACGCCGGCCCTTTCACACTAAGATCCCGTATATGGGCCGCCTGTGGGGGCGCATGAGAGCCGATAGTGGAGACCGTGAGTCCCGGGGTTGAGGAGGTCGCGCCACGCTGGCCGTACACGATGTAATCTGCGCCTGTCCCCATGGCATCTGCTGCATAGTACTTTTCTCCGCTGATGCTGACACTCGTAGCGCTCGGGTCCTGCCGGTGCAGCAAATCCGAAATGGTCGGCACGCCGGCCGACTCGATTTGACGTTCCATCAGCCCTGCATTTAGCTGGCGCAGATCCGTGGGCATCCAGGAGAAACCCTGGCCCGACGGATCACGCCATCCAAAGCCGAGCACGCCGTGTTTGCGTGGGAACAACCCCGAGACGATCGTCGCATGACCTGTCGGAGTTTCTGTTTCCAGTTGACCTACCCACGCGCGGTCGTATGTCATTCCACTTGCCATGAGCTGATGGAGATGTCGCATGGGAGCGAGGGTGAGATAGTCCGGCCTGAAACCATCCAGCACAATAAGAACGAGATATGGTCGAGCTTGTGTGAGGATAGCAGCCGCTCGATTTGTTCGGCTGATGGGCAGCAAGCTCGCCAGCACCATGGCAGTGACGGCAAAAAGTCGACGCACCGCTGTCACTATACCCGCTGGATACTTATCGGCATGACACGCTAAATTATTCGCTTGCCCAGGGCTGAGAGAATGAATTCCATGGCCAGACGAGCAGTTTCATTGTGGTTGTCTAGCACTGGGTTCACCTCGACAACATCCATGGAGAGAAGCCGCTGGCTTTCGGCGACGAGCTCCATAGCGAAATGGGTCTCGCGATACGTCAGGCCGCCATACACAGGTGTTCCCACACCGGGCGCCTGGAATGGATCTACTACATCGAGATCAAGACTGAGATGAATGCCATCTGCGCCGGCCCCAGCACGCTCAATTGCCTCTTCCATGGCACGCGCCATGCCCCGGCGATCCACCGAGTTCATGGACAGAACGTGCGCTCCTGTCGCCCGCAGCAGAGAACGCTCGCCATCGTCAAGCTCGCGGACGCCAACCAGAACCACGTTTCGCGGATCAACCTTTGGAGAGATTCCACCGATGTTTACCAGCTTTGGGTGCCCGTGGCCGGCCAACGCCGAAAGGACCATGCCGTGTATGTTCCCGGACGGAGACGTGTCCCCGGTGTTGTAGTCGCCATGCGCATCCATCCAGATAATTCCGATACGTTTGTGGCGTGCAACTCCGGCGACCGATCCAAGCGAGACGCTGTGATCTCCGCCAAGAATGAGTGGAAGGCACTCCGAGACCAGGATGTCACTCACGCAATCCGCCAGGCGGTCGGCCATGCCGACGATGGGGCCAAGATACTTGAGCGCGTGCCCTCCGCTCTCGGTGCTTTCGGCGATTTCTACGGGCACATTCCCGAAGTCTCTTACCGTATGTCCGGCAGCTCGGAGCGCAGCCTCCAGGCCGGCATACCGGATGGCACTGGCTCCCATGTCCACCCCACGCCTATCCGCCCCGAGGTCGACCGGTGCCCCCACGATGCCAATGTTCACCCGCATCTCCACGGAAGTGAAGCAGAAAAAAACAGCCGGCTCCAGACAAAGGGCGCAGGGAGTCCAGGCTAT
>DASVZE010000248.1:0-1691 GCA_036391775.1 Chloroflexota bacterium
ACCTGGATATGCGGCCAGTTAATGCCCAGGAAGTTCAGCGTGACCGTCTGCGTGTACTGCAGCTGAAGAAACTCGGTTCCATCCGGGCGTCTCACGGTCTCGATCCAGAAGATCGCGGTCATGCTGGTGGCATCGGCATTCGACACCAGGAAGGGGATGTTTTCCACACCGCCTCCAGATGAGGTCGAGATGACCAGCACGGAGGTCTGGATGATGTTCTGCCCGGCGATGGCATCCGTCAGGACCAGATTCGGATTGGCAATAGCGCCCGCGGGAATACCGGCCGGTGGAGGGGTGGTCTTGAACGGCTGCAGGTACTTCGGGTCGGTCACGGGTTTCCCGGTCTTCGCGTCGACCGGTGTGGAGCTGGCAACGGCGATGCGGGGGCCACCATGGACCAGGAAACACTGTCCCCCGGCGAGGAGAGCGTTGCCATGTGGGATCGACGCCATGCGAGCCACGGTCGGGCCTTCCGCCGGAGCCGTGGTTGCCGGCACATTGATCCAGATTCCGGGCTCGATATGCAAACCGCCGTTGTTCACGGCATCCGTTACCCGCTGGACATAGGTCAGGCCGAGAAATGCGATGTCGTCTTGCGCCGAACCCCGGTTCGGAATTGCGCCCGCAATCGGGTTGAACTCCAGCTCTTCACGCGTGGCGTTGAGCTCGAGGAAAAAGGGCTTGTTGTCATGCTTGTCGGGCCGCGCGATGAGATTGAAGCCCGACCCGAACCAGACTCCCTGCAGCTGTGAAAGGCATCCAAGCTGGGCGTTGGCGCCGGGATATGGTGAGCCCGCACGCACGGCGGGAATGGAGACAGTCTCGGCAGCGCGAGGCTGTCCCAGCTGGAGCGCGGAGATGAGCTCTTGAACGCTGACCGGATGTGGCGCAGCCACGTGGAGAAGCGCCGCACCAGCGCCGCCAACCCCGGTCTCGGTGGTCGAATCCGCCATCGTGTCCCTCCAGTGAGTTGATGTCGAGTCGTTATGCGATCGTGAGGAGATTGCGCGCTATGGTGAAGTCAGCGCGGTGGTTGGTGTCCGTGCTTGCTGTTCCTGTCTCGCCGCGTACACCTCGTCCCTGCGTTTCCGCAGGTAGTTCAGAGCCCAAAGAGCAATCCGGCAGGAAGAATGCTCTTATCGTAAGGTCATACGCCTTTCCGTGGAAGGCGGTTTCCCTTCAACTTTGTGACCGTTAAGCATCAACCTGCTGATGCAAATCGGTCAGACGTGTGCCGTGTCCCAATACAGACGCACCCCAGACACGGAGCAAACCCGGAGCACAATGGCGTGGAAACCGATCCGAAGCACCTTCACGGGCATCACGGAAAGAAGATGGTGTCTCACCAATCGCATGTGCGTAGGGCGGGGACCGCGGCCGCAGCCGCAGTGTCCCGCCGCCCATTGTCCCGCGTTGCCGCCACACCGGCAGCAATGCAAGCGGCGGCAGCACCGGCGGCCTGCGAGTTCAGCGTGGAAACCAACCACCACTCGCCACTTGCCCCATAAGCTGCCGTGTCCTAGGCCAGGCCGAGTTCGTACGCTCGCACACCCAGGTGGCAGAGCGTGCGCGCCTCAAGCTTATATTTGAGGCTTCGAATGAGGCGCTGCACGGTCGCTATGCTCATGCTCTCTCGTTGCGCGATCTCGCCCTCGAACAATCCTTCGACCACCAGAGCGCGAAGGACCGAT
>DASVZE010000249.1:0-5210 GCA_036391775.1 Chloroflexota bacterium
ACGGAATAGAAGCTCGACGAAGTGGCGAGCGGATTGAACAAGCTGCTTGATGGGAAATCTCAATATGTATATTGACAAGATTGTCGGAATAACAAGGTCGAGGATTGCGTATACCGGGCCGGTCAACAGCGTGTTCCATCCGACGTTTAGACCGGCATGCCGCCCGATTCCAGCCAGGAGTCCGGCAACCGCGATATCGAGAGCGGTCAAAGCCAGAAGCGGGCCGACCAACGCGGAGAAGAGGATATACGACGCGATAGCCGCCAGAATCGTCAGCTTAGCGCCTCGGCGCTGTACCAGCATGACAAAGGGAATAGTTGCAACGGTCCGAATGAGAGTTCGCACAACCGGCAAGGGAAGATACACCCGCATCAACAGGAATACGATGGCGATATCACCCAGCAATGCGCCCTCGACAATTGCATGAGTGCGACCACGCCGCTTGAGAAGAGATTTTTGATCGACGGCTATTTCGGCCATACGGCTCTCGCGGGCGTGTCCAGATGACCATTGGCCCAGATCTTCACCTGTCCCGACACCTGGACAGGGCCCAGGTTTCCCTCTATCCGCGACACGTCCACATTGATGAGGCTCGGCCGTCCCATTTCGACTCCCTGTACGATCTGAATCTCTCCGGCCCGACGTACCCCGTACTGAACGAGATACGCGCCCAGCGGCCCAGCCGCACTACCCGTTGCCGCGTCTTCCATTTGCGGCGCAATGAGCCTCGCTCGAGCACCGGCGGTGTCTCCTGGGGTATCGGCTGTAAATGTGTATATCCAGCGCACGCCCGCGTCAGCGGCGACCCGGGGGAAAGAATTGGCATCCGCCTGAACGCGCTGAAGCGCGTCGAGAGAACGTAGCGGTACCAGGAAATGTGGGAGGCCCGTGGACACCACTTGCGCCGGTAGATCAGCCGATAGATCGGTTTCCGCCAGTCCGAGCGCTTGAGCCAGGCGGCGACGATCGACGAAAGTGGCGCCAAATTCGGGTGCCCGCTGGAACATGGTGGCCGATCCGCCGCCGGCCTCTGCGTCGTGAATGTCGACATCGACTGGACCGATCAAGAGCTGAAGAGTATTGGGCCCCCGAGGGATCCGGCCTTGCGAGGCGAGTACCACCGCCGTCCCGACCGTAGGATGGCCGGCAAAGGGCAGCTCACCAACCGGCGTCCAGATCCGGACACGCGGATCCGGCCCCTGAACGAAGGTGATCTCGGACCATCCGAATTCCCGGCCCAGGTCGGCCATAACCTCGTCGGATATATCGTCCGCGTCGAGAAATACCGCTAGAGGGTTACCGGCAAATGGACGCTCGGCAAAGACATCGCACAAGACAAAGGGAGCAGGCATGGGATTGGGCAATGCTACCACGCACTATTTAGGGCCCTGGGTTGGGGCATAATTCTCTGACATGAATAGCGACTGCGTCTTTTGTAGCAGGCACGATCAACCCCCAATCCTGATTAGTAATGACTCGCTTTACGTCATGCCGGACAAGTATCCTCTGCTTTCCGGTCATACGCTGGTCATCAGCAGAGAGCACCTGGCGTGTTGGGGGGCGGCGAAGCCTGAAATCTACGACGAACTTGAGCAGGCCCATACCCAGGTCGCCCACTTCCTAGGTGACGTGTATGGGGGTACTATATGCGCCTGGGAGAACGGCGTTTCCGGCCAATCGGTGCCGCACGCCCATCTTCACCTTATGCCCTTTCACAACCATGTCTTTCCGCCAACAATTGCTTCTCTGCCCGACGTGCAGCTTATCGACGATTGGGACGCCGTGCGGATTATGTATGAGAGACACGGCCGATATCGGTTTGCCCAACTGGGCGGACAACGACTAGTCATCCCTGGTGAGAGTCCAACCAGGTATCAGTTATTCGATCTATTTGCACGGATCTCAGACATCGAGCGAACACCGGACGGGTTCGTCCGGCGCACTACTGATCGAGATGTTTGCGCCACCGTGAATAGCTGGCGACTCTGGTCACGTAGTAGGCGCGCGTCGGTCATTCGGTGCACAGATTTGTGAAAGAAGTTGTGACTTGCTGTGGATACCATCTGCCAAGCAGTGGATATGTTCCTCCGCATCCGTCACCTTCAGGAAGTAGATCAGCGACATTGACGTAAGTGAAGGGTGGATAGCACACCCCTGACACGAGAGAAATCGGGCGCACGGGAACCGTACAGTATCCGCTAGGGGAGAACTCATAGGGGAGTCGCCTAGCTGGAGGTTTTTGTGCTGGTTCGTGCTCTCTGCCTCGCCCTCGTACTGTCCCTCCCGATTCAGGCGAGGGCTGCCGAATATGTCGTGCAACGTGGAGACACGCTTGGAATCATAGCCAATCGGTTCCACATGTCGGTCTCCGCGCTTGCTCTTGCCAACGGAATCGCCAATATCAACCTGATACGTCTGGGCGAGCGATTGCTGATACCGGTGCCGCGCCACTACTTCTGGTACCGGGTGCACTGGGGAGACACGCTGAGCGGCATCGCCCTGCGACACGGATTGAACGTTTCCACCATTCGCTCGCTGAACCCCCGCCTTGGCGTCTATCCGCTGGCCGGACAGCTGCTAAGGCTTTGTGGGCCATGTTCCAGTGGCAGCACGTACTCGACCGGCTCGTATCAACCCGCCAGGTCGCAATCTACCGCCTCGGGCACCGCTTACGTCGTCCGCCCTGGCGACACACTGATCGCTGTTGCCTCCCACTACGGAGTGAGCACAAGTGCTCTCCTCAGCGCAAACCGGCTTTCCAACCCTAATCGCATTGTCATCGGGTCCAGGTTGATCATTCCACGAACCTGGGCCGCGCCTTACGATCCCTGGCAAGCTCGCGGCCTCATTGCAACGTACGCGCGATCGTACAACATCGAGCCGGCGTTGCCTCTCGCGGTCGCCTGGCAGGAGAGCGGCTTCAATCAGAACATGATCAGCCGAACCGGCGCAGTGGGAGTTATGCAGGTCGAGCCGTATACCGGGAGCCACATCTCGGCTCTTCTGGGACGATCGTTCAATCTCTACAACATCGACGACAACGTTCACGCGGGCGTGTACTGGCTTTCCACACTGGTTGCCTACTACGGCGGAGATGAGCGCATGGCAGTTGCTGCGTATTACCAGGGGACGAAGGGGATCGCACGGCATGGACTCTTTCGCGACACGCAGCAGTACGTTGCCAACGTAATGTCCTTGAAGAGCAGTTTCGGCGGCTAAGTAGGAGGTGAAATGAGCTTCTCACGTGCCATATTTGCGTTCGCTCTCGTCATGCTCGTTGTTGGGTTCTTTACCAGCCGTATGGTCGCCGATTACCTCTTCGGCAACGCGCCGGCGCAAGCCATCAGCGTGGTCGCCGAGACGTCAACGCGAACTCCAACGCCTACACCGGCGCCAACAGCGTCTCCGACTGCACGTACCCGAACGCTTCCAACAGCGTCGCCCACCATTCGCGTTCCGCCCACACGCACACCTACCGTCCGTCCCACCGCCACCATTGTTCCGAGCCCAACGCCAACTCCCACGACAGGCGTTGTGACGCTCGCTCGCTACTGGGTGGGCTCACAAGCCGTACGGCGAGGTCGGGCGGTAGCGATCGGCTACGTCATAAGTAACGGTACAGGGCACACGGTGCGGATCTTTCTGGGTGCATCCGTGAAACTCTCTCGATTTGCCAGCTGGTCCGCGTCGCTGAGCGATACCGCTGACGATGTAGTGGCGGTCGTCCCGCCGGGAGTTTCAACGCACGTTCGCTACTTCGCATTTCCCGCCCGCGCGCGGTCAGGCTCCTATGATGTTGCCTGGGGCTTACGCAACGCTGCATCAGGAGTGCGGGAAGCGCTGGTCACCGCTGTCGGTGCGATCGTGGTCACCCGATAGTAGTGCCCTGTGTTTTAACGGAGCTGATGTAGGGAATTTTTTGCTCTGTCACCGCCCCTGGCTCCGCCATGTGCCACGCGCCGCTTGCGCCTATGGACTGGCACTGGGAAGGGTTCCCCGATCCCCGCGGTACCACGCTTGGTAACTGCCTCGGGATTATTCACCAATTGAAAATCGCGTCTCACGAGACAATTGCGCCACATCTCCGCCTGTCGTAGGATGAAGGAACGACCCATATCAGGAGAGGCACTGATGACAAGCACCACACAAGGCATCGGCCGCACCGCGACCCGCGGGTTGCTCGTGCCGTTTGGGAGTGGTGTGCCTGTCGTCAGGCCCATGCAGACGTAAACGTCAGATTGTTCGGGATTTCCTGAACCGTGGGCCGGCAAAGTGGTCCACGGTTTTTTTATTGCGACGGAGGGTGGAATGAACGCAGTACTTGCACAGAACGAGGCGAACAATCTGACGATGGTTGACCGTGACCATGCACTAATCATCGACCGGGTGGTCAAACGGTTCGGGGGACCCTCGCGTTTCTCACTGCCCCTAACCAGCGCCGGAAAACCAGTAGCTGCAATCGACGATGTCTCGCTCGCGGTGCGGAGAGGTGAGATTTTCGGAGTCCTGGGAGCGAACGGATCCGGCAAGTCAACCTTGATCCGGGTGATTGCCACACTTCTCTTGCCGGACGGCGGCAATATTTCCGTCTTTGGCCACAATGTCGTGCAGGACGCGTCGACCGTCCAGCGCATGTTGAATCGTGTCTCGGTCGAGGCTTCACTCTTCAAAAAGCTGTCGGCCATGGAAAACTTGGTATACGCTGCCCGGCTTTACGGGATGGACGTGCGCGTTGCCCGCCGCCGCATCGTGGACATACTGACCGCGCTCGGCATTCCCGAGAACCGATTCTTTCAGCCTGTAGAGAAGATGTCGCGCGGGATGCAACAAAAGGTCGCCATCGCGCGTGCCCTCCTTACGTCACCCATTCTCTTGCTCCTGGACGAGCCGACCACCGGCCTGGACCCACGCTCTAAGAAAGACGTGCAGGCATTCATCCGTGACCTGCGGGACAACCATGACGCGACCGTGCTTCTGACCAGCCATGACATGGACGAAGCGGACGCGCTATGTGACCGTCTGGTAATCCTCCATCGAGGCCGTGTCGTGCTCGATGGCACTCCGGAGGAGCTCAAGCAGGCATACATCCGGCGACACGGCCAGGACGCTGTTCCGACACTGGAGGACGTGTTCATGGACGTCACCGGTAGATCCAGCGACGACGTGGACGACGACGATAGCGAAAGGCAACGTGAATGATCGCAGCGGCC
>DASVZE010000250.1:0-4894 GCA_036391775.1 Chloroflexota bacterium
GATGGGACGTGAAAGTTCGGGGTATCAGTGTGAGCCGAACTGCCTCAGAGCAGCGAGCTCAGGTTACAAATCTGGCGAATCTTACACTTGCTCATCTCGGATACAGCCTGGAGGTCGAATCCGATTGTGTCCGGGTGGACGACAGGTATCGCGGAAGCGGCTACGGTCGGCCCACCGACGACGCCATGGATGCCATCTTGTACGCGGCACGCGATGAGGGCATCCTGCTAGATCCTGTTTATACGGCCAAGTGCATGGCGGGTCTGGCAGGCCACGCCCAGGAGGGGAGATTCGGGTCTGGAGACATCGTCGTCTTCGTGCACACGGGCGGGGCTCCTGCACTGTTTGCTTACCACGCCGAGCTTCGAGACCTGCTGGACGGTTCGGTATGAGGAGCACTCACACCACATGGATACTTCTGCGCCATTTCTATCGAGTCTGGCGCGGCGGACAGATTCGATTTCGGCTTGAGACGTTTGGGGTGTACTATCCGGCTTTTCCATACAGCAGTCCGTGGTGGAAAGTAAGTCCTCGGGTCGTTGTTCTGTTTATTCGCCGGCTTCCGCCATACGCACGCTGGGTTTGGGAGATGGAAGACGTTGCCGCCGGAGGAGCGGCAGCATGGTGGTCACGTTTCCGCCAGGAAACGCAGTGACTGGCGATGCACGAGCTCACCGGGAAGGACCGGCGAGCCGGCATCCGACTGACCGCTCAGCGGAGCTCTTTGAGGAAGCAAAGACTCTGATTCCGGGAGGAGTGAACAGTCCGGTGCGCGCATTTGCCGCAGTCGGAGGGACACCTCTCTTTATTTCCCGTGGAGATGGCGCTTATCTCTGGGATGTCGACGGCAATCGCTACGTGGACTACGTGATGAGCTGGGGACCGCTTGTGCATGGGCACGCATTTCCGCCCGTGGTCGAAGCAGTTAGAACGGCTGCTGCGCTTGGGACTAGCTTTGGCGCGCCTTCTCCAGCGGAGGTTAGGCTCGCGCGCCTTGTCGTGGATGCCGTCCCCTCCGTGGAAAGCGTGCGTTTCGTGAGCAGCGGTACGGAAGCCGCTATGTCCGCTGTACGATTGGCTCGCGCATGGACGGGACGCGATCTCATCGTAAAGTTCGCCGGAAATTACCACGGCCATGTCGATGCTCTGCTGGCGCAGGCGGGCAGCGGAAGTTTGACCCTGGGGGTTCCCTCCAGCCCAGGAGTACCTGGTGTTGTGACAGCAGCAACGATGGTGGCACGTTACAACGACTCCGCAGCAGTGGAGACATTGTTTTCGGAGATGGGTTCCAATATAGCCGCGGTCATTGTCGAGCCCATCGCCGGAAACATGGGCGTCGTGCCCCCACGTGAGGGCTTTCTACAGGCGCTGGAAGACTTAACGCGGAGAACGGGAGCCCTACTTGTGCTGGATGAGGTCATAACGGCCTTTCGCGTCGCCGCGGGTGGAGCACAACACGTCTTTGACATTCATCCTGACCTCACCATTCTGGGGAAGATTATCGGTGGTGGGTTGCCGGTCGGCGCATATGGCGGCCGTCGAGATATCATGGACCGCGTTGCGCCGGTTGGACCCGTTTATCAGGCGGGAACTCTCTCCGGAAACCCACTCGCCATGGCGGCGGGTATCGCCAGTCTCGAAACACTACGCGACGGCGCTTTTTATCGAGACCTGGAACAAGCAACGGCCAGGCTGGCTGCCGGCTTGCGGCAAGCAGCCAAAGAGGAAGGCGTCCCGATCACTGTCAATCATTGCACGGGTATGCTGACGGTCTTTTTCACGGATGGGCCCATTCACGACCTTGATGATGCGCAGCGCTCGGACGTCGGACTTTACGCTCAGTTTTTTCAGGACATGCTTGAGCAAGGTATCTATCTGCCACCTTCGCAATTCGAGTCCTGGATGCTCTCCAGCCGTCACACGCCCGAGATCGTGGACGCCACCCTTGCGGGTGCGCGCAGCGCCTTCGGCCGCATTGCGCGCCTGAACTAGCCTTTCAAAGCGGCCTGCGCCCCGAGAATCCGGTTTCGATCTCGTGCCAAAAGCCGACTCGATCTTCACCCAACCGCCAGCACAGTAAGACGTGCCGGTCGCCCATGCGTGTCGGAAAGTCTACGACACCATGCTCCACATCCTTCAGCTGAACGCCCATGGCATGGAGGTACTCAACTCGGTCGGCCAGATCCTTGTGAATGGCGCGTAAATCGTTCTCCGGGGCAAATACCTCGGCATGTGCGCCGTGGCCATTGCCGCCGGCCCGGCGCTCGAACTCGGTTACTGTTTCAGCCGCGCCGCGAATCCGCTGATAGACTGAGCGGATTTCCTCGAGTACTGGAACAAGCATCGGTATGAGTGCGTTCGCCTCGTCCACCGTGAATAGTCGAACCGGTTGTTCCTGCATCAGTAGCAGCAGCTATCTTTGAAGCCGCAGTTGCGGCAAATCGCATCCTTGCTTCCGCGAACGGCCACCATCAAGAAGCCACAATTGGGGCATGGCGCGGTGGGCGCCTCCTCATTCTTCCGGTCGGTCTGGTGAGATTCTGAGTCGTTCTCCACGTCGCATAGCATAGTGATGGAGCGCAACAGTGTCAAAGCGGCATGCCGATCCGTGACTCGGCTCAATATTGGGGCGCACATATCGCTTGGGGACAAACCGCGTAAGACGGTCGAGCTTGCCGCCAAGTCAGGACTCCGCAGCATGCAGATTTTTGCCTCGAGTCCCGGCGCGTGGAAGCCGCCTATTGTTCGGCCGCAGCTCAATCACGAGTTTCGCGAAGCCAGGGAGGAGTTTGGCATTTCGCCGGTATTCATCCATGCGATCTACTTGATTAACCTGGCATCAGCCGATCCATTGCTCTTGCAACGCTCAAAGAGCTCATTGATTGCCACACTGCACGCGGGTGTCGGCCTGGGAGCGAGCGGCGTGATAACACACATTGGGAGCCATGCCGGTCGAGGTTTTCCTGCCGTGGCTGCTGGAGTCTCATCCACCCTGGTTGAGATTCTCCGTCAAACTCCCGATGACATTGATCTGATCCTGGAGAATAGCGCCGGTCCCGGCGGCATCATCGGTTCGACCTGTGAAGAATTGGGTGATCTGATTAAGGGAGCAGGATCGCCTGGACGCCTGAAAATCGCGCTCGACACTGCCCATCTTTTCGCTGCGGGGTGGGACCTGCGCGATGCGGCCGCGGTTCGCACGCTCGTGTGCGAGGTAGAGCGGCACGTCTCTCTGGACCGGCTAGTGGTGCTGCACGCGAACGACTCAGCCCGGCCGTGCGGAAGTCGCCGAGATCGTCACGCGACAATTGGAGAAGGGCACATCGGTCTTGAAGGATTTCGTAATGTGGTGAAGGAAGAAGCGCTTCGCTCCGTACCCTGGATACTCGAGACACCAGCCCTGGACCGCAGGGCGGAGGAAGCCAACGCGTTGCAGGTGCTTGCTGCCCAGGCTCTGGAGTTGGAGGCGCTACATGGCTCGTAAGGTCGTGCTCGATGTCGACACAGGAATCGACGATGCACTGGCGTTGCTTCTGGCTCTCCGATCTCCCGAGCTTGAGGTCCTGGGAGTCACCTGTGTAGCGGGCAATGTGACGATCGATCATGTGACCCGTAACACTCTAGCCGTGTTGGAGCTGGCAAGCGCGCATATCCCGGTTGCTGTCGGCGCCCGCAAGCCGCTCCTGGCCATTTTGCGAACCGCAACCACGGTCCACGGAATCAACGGACTTGCGGATGTGGAGATGCCGGTGCCGCGAATTACCCCCATAGAGGAGAGTGCCCCGTCATTTCTCTGCCGGATGGCGCGCGAGCACCGCAGCGAGCTTACCGTCATCGCCGTCGGCCCGCTCACTAATATTGCGCTCGCCGTGCTCCTCGATAGGGATTTTGCCACGAACCTTGGGGATCTGGTGATCATGGGTGGTGCGGTGAGCTTTCCCGGGAACGCCACCCCGGCCGCCGAGGCAAACTTCAGCAACGATCCGGAAGCCGCAGCCGCAGTGGCCGCGTCGGGCGCACGTTTCCGCCTCGTAGACCTGGGAGCCACAACTCCAGCACTTCTACCAGAGGAGCGTCTTAACAGGGTACGTTCCCATGGCCTTTCACAAGTGGCCGACCTTTCACTGAAATTGTTGCGTTTTTACAGCGCCTATCACTTCAGGACGGGCGTCCCGGGCTCGATCTTGCACGATCCACTCGCCGTCGGCTTGACGGCGAACCCGGAGACTGCGACCTACGTGCCTATGCACCTGACGGTGGAAACAGGAGGCGAGTTATCGCGCGGCGCTTCTATCGGCAATTTCAACGGCTGGGTCGGTAATCTCGTGCAAGACGACGACCACGTAGACTTCGCCGGCGTCGACCCGGTTCCAATGAACGCAACATTGGCGCGAAAGGTGGACGTGCCGCGCTTCCTCGATGAATTTATGACTCGACTGGAACTTGAGTAGACACGTGATTACAGTCGTGGGGAGCGCCAATGTAGACATGGTCGCCCGAGTTCCGCACCTTCCTTCACCAGGAGAGACTGTCCTGGCATCCGCTCTGCACAGTGTGCCGGGTGGGAAGGGGGCGAATCAGGCAGTGGCGGGGGCACGTGCCGGCGGAGACGTGTGGTTTGTAGGGCGCGTCGGGCAAGATGGCTCCGGCGCGCTGCTACGAGACAGCATGGCGGCGGCAGGTGTTCACCTGGATCATCTGGTCACTGATACCGAGCAGCCGTCGGGGACAGCACTGATATCGGTTGATGACAAGGGACAGAACAGTATCGTCGTGGTGCCCGGAGCAAATGGTGCGGTGACCGCGGCGGACATTGACGCAGCAGCCTCAGTCATTGAGCGAGCAAACTTCCTTGTTGTCCAGCTCGAGATTCCGCTGGTTGCCGTCAAACACG
>DASVZE010000251.1:0-4751 GCA_036391775.1 Chloroflexota bacterium
GCACCTCCAGAAATGCTTCGCGGGCTGCTTCCAACGGCTTTACCAGAGCCGCCAGCTCGTCCTGCACCTGTTGCAGGCGAGCGGCCAGCGTCTCGACCCGGGCGGTGAATGCCTTTAGTGCGCCGGAATCGGTGCTGACGACAGGACAGCGCAGCTCCAGCAAGGGACAGTTTGCACGTTCCAGCTCGGCGCGCGCTACTTCCTGAAAGTCGATGGTCGAGACAATGCGCACTTGCTCTTCTCGCAGTCGAGCTTGCCGTTCAATCTGCTCATCCAGCGACGTTGCAACCAGCTGCAGCGTTGCAATTTTGTGCAATAGGCTGAGCCGTTCCTGCGATTGCGCCGCCAGCCGGTCGTGCTGCAGGCGCAGTCGCTTCCCTTCCTCCGTAATCTCGTCAGCCTGCCGCCGCAATGGCTCGAGCCGGGCGAGGCGGTCTCCCACATCGCGCAAACGAACGGGTACATCGGCAAGCTGTTGCTCCTCCACAGCGGCGGCACGCGCCTGGGATAGCCGCTCGGCGTGGGAATCCACTTCGCTCTGAATCCGTGTCAGCTCTGTTGTCCGCTCTCCGATCTGGCGGTCCAGACCGGCGGCGTCTCGTCGCGCGAGCGCCACCTGCTGAAGCTGCTCCTCCAGTCGCTCCTGTTCCCGAACTGCTTCAACCAGTGTTGCAGCACGCGCGGCTGCCTCACCGGCCGACCGGAGCCTTTCATCAAGCTGCTCGATGCGGCCGAAGATTCCCTGCCGATTCGACTGTGCGCCGGCCAGCTCCTTCTGTAAAAGATCACGTTTGGTGCGCTCCACATCCAGCGTTTTCAGCCGCTCTCGCGCCGCAACCACGGCCCGATATCCTGGTTCCGTCTCAGCCACCACGGCAACCGCTCGCCGTGCCGCTGCCACACCATCCTGTTGCATGTGCCACACCTGCTCTTGTGCCTGAACGGCTGATTGCCACAGCTCAAGCTCGGAGCCAAGCCGGTTGATCTGCTCCTCCAGAGAATCGAGAGATTGCTTCTGCAGCTCCGCCTCGGCAACGCACTTTTCCAGATCACGCAGGCGCGCCTCGCTCTCTTTTAGCTCCTGCTGTTGCGCTTCCAGCTGTCTTCGCAGATCTGGAATACGTCCTGTCTCTGTCTCCAGGCGCGCGATTTCTTCGCGGGTGGTTGCGCTCAGATCGCGCAGGTAGGAAACAGTGTGCCGCAGTTCTTCGTTGGCCCTGCCGTATTCCTGCACCCGTAGCAGAGGATCGAACACTGCCTTTCGCTGAGCGGGCGTTCCCAGGAAGTCGGTCGTAATCGTTCCTTGCGGAACACCGACCGCGTTCTTGAATAGCGCGGCGAGGTCCGCTCCGCCGTCGATTCCCAGCGCCTGGGTTCCAATCCAATCCAGTACGTTTTCACGCCGCTCTACCACGCGCGTTCCATCGTCTGCGTCGGCCACATAATACGTACTGCTGGCGCCGACACGGCGCACCACCTCATACGGCCGGTCGTCTCGAGCGAGGATCCGGACACGGATAGTTCCACTCTTCTCACCTTCGCGGACAAACGATCCCTGGCTGTACGGCAGATGATCGAAAAGCGCAAACCCGATGGATTCGAGCACTGTGGTCTTGCCGCTGCCGTTCAAGCCGCAGATGGCGTTCAGCCCTGCCGTGAAATCGATGCGCTGCCGCTGGTAGCTCTTGATGTTCTCCAGCTCGAGCGATAGGATCTGCATCAGGGCTCTTCCAGCGCCGGTGACGGATCGCCGTCGGGAGACGGTTCCTGGGTAACTGTCTCATCCTTGTCCGGTGCCACCAGTCGCGAGAGGGTCGATCCGATGTGATCGGCGATTGATGCGGGAAGATCCCGCTCCACTGCCATGTTCTTGACCTCGACGATCAACTTCGCCCAGGCGGCCGCTCGATCGCGGTACTCGGCATGCTGAAAGACCAGCTGCTCTACCACGCTGCGTTCGAGCTCAGCGCGGCTCATGCTGCGATCACGCGAAGCATTCACGATGCCGGGCGGAATCAAAGCGCTTTTTACACGAACCGTCAGCGGGGAGAAGCGCACCTCGAGCGCGCCTTTGAGCTGCTCCAGCGGAACGTCCTGCCGCCGAAATTCGGCTACACCGCCCAGGTGAAGCTCAAGAACCGCCTCTTCCGGCACACCACGAGCAGACGCAATTCGGTCCTGAGCGCGGCCCACAAATTCCTCCAGTGAAACGCAACCCTCGGCGCTCACAGAGATGCGGCGAAAGGGGCGGAGTCCCGGTGTTGCAATCTCCTGCACAACATGCTTCGGTTCGATTGCCGTATTCACCGTGACGTCGAAAAAGCCGTGCGGCCACTCGATCTCTTCGAAGGAGTTGGTCTCCAGAGATCCCGGATTGAACACCCAGTCATATTCGTTGTACAGCCGCTTATGCACGTGTCCGAGGGCCAGGTAGTCAACTGGGGGGTGCAACGGCTGGATCTGTCCGTGGCTCAATCCCCCATGCATGTGCGGCACCTGGCCCTCCAGGCCGGTGTGCAGCATCAGGACAGTGTAGCCTTCCGGACCCGGTAGCAGGTCTGGACCTACATCAACCAGCACTCGTGGGAGCATGGCACCGTAATACTTGATGCCATAGATGCGGACGCCGGCGAGATCAACGTACGATCCGCGACGCTCACCAGGATCGAAGGGTACGAGTCGCTTGAGTCCATTTGACTCGACTTGCACGTTGAGTAGGATGAGGAGCTCTTGATCGCAGAGATACTCGAGCCAGGATAAATTCTTGCGGTAGTGCTGAACATCGTGATTGCCCTCGATGGTTACCACCGGAATCCCGGCGTCTCGCAGCATGGAGAGACCTGCCGTCGCCTGCTTCAGTGTCCATGCATCCGCATTGGCACGGTGAAAAAGATCTCCCGCGACGAGTACAAAATCGACCTCATGTTCAACGGCATACTGCACCATGGCAAGATACGCACGCGCGAAGTCATTGGCGCGCTTCGCCAGGTTGTACTGCTCATACCCGAGATGAATGTCGGCGGCGTGTACGAAATGACAGCGCATGCTAGCCCGCGGCTCGCTCCACCAGGTCTCGAGCTGGGGCTCCCCGCAGGCGGCCGATATCTTCCTGGTTCTTGAGCAGAACACCGAGCGTACTTTGCACCACACGCTCGTCCAGCGTTTCTTGCCCCAGCGCCACCAGAGCGCGTGTCCAATCCAGCGTTTCGGCCACTCCCGGGACCTTATAGAGATCGACCTCGCGTAGCTCCTGGACAAAGCTCACGACCTGCCGCCGCAGCTGTTCCGGCGCCTCGGGCACCCTGGTCGCCACGATCGCATACTCCTTGTCGAGCGACGGATAGTCGATCCAGTGATACAGGCAGCGACGCTTCAGCGCGTCGTGCAGATCGCGCGTCCGATTGGACGTGATGATAACGACGGGTGGCGTGTGTGCGCGAATGGTCCCAATCTCCGGGATCGTTACCTGCCAGTCCGAAAGCACTTCGAGAAGAAAAGCCTCGAACTCGTCGTCAACGCGGTCAAGCTCATCCAGCAGGAGCACGGGGGCTGTTCCGTCCTCGCTTCCCTCCAGCGCCTGGAGCAACGGCCGCTTGATAAGAAATTCCGGGCCGAAGATTTCAGGCATGCTCTCGTGCTCGCCGCTCGCTTCGGCCAACCTGATCGCCATAATCTGCCGGGAGTAGTTCCACTCATACACGGCGTGACCGACGTCGATACCCTCATATCCCTGCAGGCGAATGAGCCGTGTATCCAACAATTCTGCCAGCACCTTCGCAACCTCGGTTTTTCCCACTCCTGCCTCGCCTTCAAGGAGTAACGGCTTGTGCAGGCGCATAGCAAGATACATGGCCGTCGCCAGCGAGCGATCGGCGATATAGCCCCGATCGTTGAGTGCGTTTTGCAGGGCATCGATAGATTGGAACACTTGTTCCTCTTCTAGTGCGGGAGTACTCAAATTATACGGCCATCCTCTACGGATGTCGGCGTAGAGGCCGGCTCCATGCGCATCAAGCTACGGGCGACTCGGTTCGTAGGGCGGCAGCGCGCCAGCAGTCTGCCGCCGCCCTTGGTGGTCGCCGTGGACCGCGTCTCGCCTCCCGGCACGGGACAGAGGCGGCAGGACACTGCGGCTGCGGCCGCGGTACCCGCCCTACACACGATGGCTACACGTGGTTTCGACGGACGGGGGAGCCGCTAACCTCGTGCAGCCGGTAGCAAGGAAACGTTTCCCTGGCTTCGATGCGCATGGGCACGGCAGGAGCCGGTCCCTACCTTAACGCCTGCATAGGACAGCTACTCCCGTGGGTCGGACCTGACTGATCGGCACCACATGCGCCATGCCATTGCCTGCGCTAAAAATCACTCATGAGACGATTCTTGGGCGCGCCCATCCTTGGATGTCGAACGCGCAGTCGACTCAGGCGGTTAGCGTGCTGTTCTCGGTGCTATTGCGCTGCTCCCGTTCCCTGCGGCGTTTGTCGTACTTTTTGAGGAGCTCACGCCAGTGGGCATACTTGACCGGATCCGCCTTGATGGCCCGGTAGCGCCGCTTGTGCTTCTCCTTGCGGTGGGTTTCACAGTACAGGGCATGACTGGAATGCACCAGTGCCCCACACTCCTTGCACCGCCGCTCCGGCCGCTCCGGCTTGGGCTTGAGCACCCGCGCCGTACTGATTCCGGCCCGGTTCACGATCTGCCGGACCCGCTCCCGCGTGATGCCGAACTCCCGTCCCGTCCGCTCCAGGTTG
>DASVZE010000252.1:0-1701 GCA_036391775.1 Chloroflexota bacterium
TTGCCTCACGTGCCGGCATTTCCCACTCAACCAGCCTCTGTCAGACTCGCTCGCCGGTCACGCTCGCCAGTCCGGTGAGCGTGATGGTTGAGGTCGCATTGTTTGGTGTCTTCTGGATCACGGCGCTCGCCATAGGACCCGCCGCTGCCAGCACGGCAGCGCGACCGGGATAGCTCACGGCTGGAGAACTCCCGCCGATGAGGCCGAGCGCGCGGTAGAGCGCTATGGCGTCTCGTGTGTACAAGAACAGGTCGGTGGCAAAGGCCTTGTTGTTCGGAGGGACAGCGGTCGGAACTCCGTCTATCGCCTGAAGTGTTCGGTAGATCGCCCGTTGCTCGGATACCTGGTTTCCCATCTGATACATCGACTTGGCGAGCGTCGGCTGCCCCAGCTCCGCGAACTCCCGTGCCGCCGTCATGTGCAACCCTACCTGAATGGTGGCTGAACCTTCCGCAGTGGCCAGGACGACGGCTCGCTTGCTCACGGACCCCGACGGAAAGGTAAAGGCCGTGGTGACTGGCTTAGCTCCCAGGGAGGTGAGGAAATCGATGCGGTATTGCTCGCTGGCGGCTGCCGCCTGCTGCGTGCTCAGCTGCCAGCCGGTCAGGCCGACAGCTGCCGCATTGGAAAGGGTCATGGTCCCGCCGGTTGCTCCCAGGTAGTGTGCCGTCACGACCGAATTGAGGATCTCCTGGATCGATTCAGTGGTGTAACTGCCGGATGTGATCTGAGGAAAGAAAGGGACGGTGAAGTCACCCGTCCTCTGCGCGCCTGCAGCCGCCGGGAGGAGCGCTGCGGCGAGACCCGCACCTATCCCAGCCAGAAGCTGCGCTCGATTGACCGGCATCTTCAGGTACTCCGAGAAGGCGGTCCCGGTCGTCTGCTCTGCTTGATCGCTCATGCTCGTATCCTCTTTCCTGTGCTCTAGGTGCGGTTGGTCGATCGTCATGGCTGGAAAATCTCCATGTGTGGCGTGATGCCGGTCTTAGCCGTTCGGCGCGCTGATGGTGACCGGCACATCAAACTGGGAATACCGGGTGTCCTCGACCACGGTGTCCTTCTTCTTCGGGGCAATCTGACTCAGGGCGTACCTCCTCCAGACAGAGGTAGCCTGGTCGACATAGAGATTAAGTCTGACGGGCTCCCCCTGCGACTTGCCGTGTGCTTGCAGATGCCACGTTGCGACACCGTCGACCGTGCTCGGACCGGTATTCGTGAGGTGCGGTGGGACGCCAAACTTTCCGCCTATTAATTGCGGGCATGCTTGCGGCATCACGTATATCAGGATCAGCTGTGCGTCGCCCTTGAGCGCAATCCATCTGCTCCATGCTCCTTGGCCGGTACGGGTGCGTGCCCACGCATTCGTTTTGATCTTGATGATCTCAACCCGGGTCAGCGTGCCATGAGAATCTCGCTGTTGTCCCAGCAGATGGACCTTTTGGGCCGGGATGTCGCAGTCGGCGGTGAAGGTTAGCGCGTCCTTTGCGCCGAACCCGTCGGTTACCATGCCCTCGGCGTGTAGCTGGTGCACCTTTGACATGGCTTTCACCGATGCGCGTAAGAGCGTGGCGGCGTTCGGGTGAATGGCCGGCGTGGCGGTGGGCGTGGTTGTTGGGGAAGCGGTTGGCGGGATCGGAGTAGCGGTAGTGGTGGGAACCGGGGTCGAGGTGGGAGGGACTGGGCTCGGTGTGGGAGGGGCCG
>DASVZE010000253.1:0-2443 GCA_036391775.1 Chloroflexota bacterium
GTCCATTCTGCAGAGCGCGGCTACGGCACTCCAGGGCCTGAAAAGGTCCCATTTTGAAGAGATTACCGATGCGGCGGGCACCGGAACCAATAGCTCGACCATCCACATTGATGCGAAGGGTGACGCTACCTGCAAGGGTCCAGCATTTAAGACCACGATCAAAGGAACGGCAAACGTCAGCGGGCAGAAGAGTTCGCTCAACGCTCAGGCCGTCGTCATCAAGAACAGCGCCTGGATCAAGGACAAGAGCACCAAGAACGTCTGGAAAAAAGTGAGCGCGAGCACCGTGACGAATCTGGTCGATAACCCGCTCGATTGCTCGTCAAGCAGCAGCAGTGGTACCGGTACCAGCACCGTTCAGGCAAAGGACCCGGTCGATCTTGGTCCAGACACGGTCAATGGGACGGCTGTCTGGCACATCCAGATTTCACTGATCGACACTTCGTCAAGCCAGACCGCGACCGCGGACTACTTCATCGGCCAGAAGGACTCCCTGCCCTACAAAGAGTTAATCGCGGTGCAAGATCCAACAAATTCGCTGAATGAGACGTACACCTTGCTCCTTACCAGATTCAACGAGAAGCTGACCATCGCGAAGCCAAAAGTCGGTAGCAAGTAACCGGCTTTCCCTGTCGAAGAGAGTAGCAATGGAAGCGTACGATCTTGCTCGGAAGCTTGCGTATGCAGGCAGACGGTGCACTGTGCCTTTCATGACCGGCCCGGAGTACACGAATGGCGTTCCCGGCGTACCGGTCCTCTCTATGCTGCGCATCTTCCTCGAGCCGGACCAATGGTCCGAAGAAAACGTGCAAAAGGTAGCGCGTGAGATAGCTCGCGTGCTCGGCCCCACGGAGCAGTTCGACGTCGGCATAACGCTGTCCACTCACGCGTACGGGCCCGACGTCGCCGCGGCGGGCCTGACCGCGCGCCTCATGAAGCTCAATCCGAATGACGCAACGGTCCTACTTCGCGTTTCGCAGGGAATTGGGGATCGCGTGTACAGGGCGCGGTTCCCGCGGCTTCAGTTCGAGGACGCCGGTGAGGATTTCTGGCAGTCCATATACGCACCGGAAAGCATCAAGCTTTCAAGCCAGCTGTAGGTGCTCTCGCTCATACCCATTCCCGGGATTCCGCTGGTTGAGCGCGGCGATTCGGTTCCCGATCTAGTAGTAGAGGCTGCTCGGCTGGCAGGCATTGTTTTCGCCTCTGGCGACGTGTTGGTCATTGCGCAAAAGATCATATCGAAGGCTGAGGGCCGTGTGGTATCGCTTCGGGCCGTATTGCCTTCAGAAACAGCACAACAACTGGCGCTCGAGACAGAAAAAGACCCGCGGTTGATCGAGCTGATCCTGCAAGAGAGTCGCGAGATTGTTCGAGCTCGCAAAGGCGTGATCGTGGTAGAAGACCGGCGCGGCTTTGTTTGTGCCAACGCCGGCATAGACCGCTCAAATGTGCAGCAGCAGGGTGGAGGGGATCAAGTCGCGCTTCTTCCGCTGGACCCCGATGCCTCCGCTCAAACGATTCGGGAAGTACTGCATAATCGCACCGGCGCGACTGTTGCCGTCATCGTCAACGACAGCCACGGTCGCGCATTTCGCGAGGGTACAGTGGGTGTTGCTATCGGTATTGCGGGTCTGCCTGCAACCGTCGATCGACAGGGGGATCGAGACTTGACCGGATACACGCTTCAACACACGGTCATCGGTCTAGCGGACGAAATTGCGGCCGCCGCCTCCCTTCTGATGGGGCCGGCGGCGGAAGGGATTCCGGCTGTGCTTGTGCGGGGTCTGCAGCTTCCTGCGGCAGAAGGTTCGGCGTCCGACCTGCAGCGGCCGCGTCATACGGACCTGTTTCGATAGGTGTGCAACCAGGGATTTCAATCTATGTTGACTTGGGTGCGACTCGCTCAATGGTGAGGTGGACGAGCACCCGCTGCTCCCTCTGCATCGCGATTCGGTAGTCCTCCCAATCTGGGTGCTCACCGGCTACCTTTCGGTAGTAACGGACAAGTCCCTCCAAGGCGTCCGGAAGGCTTTCAATGGTAACGGTGCCGTCAATCTGGACCCACGGCCCGTAAAAACCATCGGAAATGACGCAAAGTGACGCCGCCGGATCCCGGCGCAGGTTCTTTACCTTGGCGGACGGCTCCGTTGTACTGATGATAAGCCGGCCGTCGTCATCTGCTCCCACCGCAACTGGAGACATCTGAATGCTCCCATCGCGACGCCTCGTTGCCAGAACAGCGTGATGGTGAGTTGTAATAAAGGCGCGCGCCTCGTCTGCGTCCATGGGTCCCCCTTGAGCTGCGTGGTAACTCATTAGAACACGGAAGCTTGCTCGCGCATCCCGCGATGCCACGCAACAGGACGTCACGCTGAAGGTGGGAGGGCTAAGGATCTCGTGTTATTTGCTTGCTTTGCAACACCTCAAGCAGCCACTCCTC
>DASVZE010000254.1:0-8165 GCA_036391775.1 Chloroflexota bacterium
TGGACGACCCGACATCGCGCAACGACTCAGTGACGTGACGCTTGGACTCGTGCGGGACGGGGGATTCCGGGAGTACTACGACCCACACACGGGTGAGGGGTACGGAACCGACAACTTCAGCTGGAGCGCGGCCTTGACGATAGATCTTCTGGCCGAGCGAGCCGAAATGGCGGCAGGATCCTAGATTTCGCCTGCGCGACTGACCATGGTGAGGGGATACGATGTCTCCCATCCGGTGTCGAGACGTACCAATGCGCGTTCGAAACCGTTCTCATCGCGTTGAACGGCAAGCAGGTGGCCACGATATTCACGCCGGTCTGGGGTCCGTACCACGATTCGCTCCCCGATTTCTGGGACCTCGGTATTGTCTTTCATTGCCCTTTCAGGTATCTCCACGTCCAAATATCAGCGCCGCGTTGGCGCCGCCAAATCCGAACGACGTGGTCAGCGCAAAGCCGATCTTACGGTAAAGTCCCTCTTTGCCCAGGATCCTGATCGGAGGAACGCTGTCCTGACAATCGCAGTTATAGGTGCCCGGAAAGAAACCTCGGTTGAGCCCGAGGGCCACGATCGCCGCTTCGATAGCACCGGAGGCGCCGAGCGCGTGACCGTATAGCGCCTTGGTTCCACTGACGGGAACGCAGGACGCGTGTGCCCCCAGAGAACCACGCAAAGCCATGACCTCGGCGGCGTCACCTAACGGCGTACCGGTCGCATGAGCGTTAACGTAGCCAATCTGCTCGGGCTCCAGTCCGGCGCTGCGTAGCGAGCCGCAAACGGCGCGGGCGGCCTCAGATCCATCAGGACGCGGAGCGGTCATGTGATACGCGTCGTTGGTGTGCGCGTACCCCAGGATCTCTGCATATACTCTGGCACCTCGGCGCAGGGCGGCGTCCCGCTCCTCCAGCACCAGGACGGCAGCGCCCTCGCCCATGACAAACCCGTCACGCTGTGAATCGAAGGGCCGGCAGGCTCCGGCTGGATCGTCGTTGCGAGCGGACATGGCCTTGATGAGGGAGAATGCTCCGTATGTGAGCGGCGCTAGGGGCGCCTCTGCACCTCCGGCCAGTACGATGTCCGCATCCCGGCGTCGAATAATCTCAAACGCTTCGCCGATAGCAATCGCTCCGGATGCGCAGGAGTTTGAGATGGCCAGGTTTGGGCCCCTCAAACCCATATGCAGTGCGATGTTCGCGCCACTGGCGCCTCCGTAGACGGCGATTGCCAGCATCGGGGACACGCCCTTCATCCCCTGGGTCAGATAGGACGTATGCTGGTCCTCGCCAAACGCGACGCCACCCAATGCGGAGCCCATGGACACACCCACGGACCATGGTCTGACAGTGGACAGGTTTAGTTGTGCGTCGTCCACCGCCGACACGGCGGCAGACAGGGCGAGAAGCGCGTACCGATCCAAACGCCGCGCTTCTCTGGCATCCACGTAGTCGCGCCCATCGAAGTCAGAAACTTCCGCGGCCAGCTGAGATCGAAATGCCGACGCATCGAATCTGGACACTCGCGTGACCGCCGAATGCCCCCGGCGAATGCCGTCCCACAGGCCGTCGACACCTGAGCCGATCGGAGTGATGGCGCCGATGCCGGTGACAACGACACGTCGCTTCAACGTAACGTCCCGTGGTCCGGCAACGATTCTGCCTGATGTGCAAGCCCATGGAGTGTCTTGTCTGCAATATGCATAACGAATAGCCTGCCGACGATTATCTGGCTTGCTCTGATTTTCAGCCATATTCGGCTGGGAACAAGCCAGTGTTCGATTGAAACGCGGCACCCGCCGCGGGACTCGGCAAAGGTCCACTGCACCACCATACCGCGAGTCACGCCGTGAACATGCTCGTACCGTATGTGATGTGTCTGGACATCGCACATTTGGGTCGACGTCCACCTGACCGGAATGCCGGAGCGTGATGCGCCCATCTCTAACAACTGTGTCTCGCCGCCGCGCAGAACACGCACGTACCGATAGTGCGGAAGAATCAGCGGCCAGCGTGTCACGTCCGCCGCTAGCGCGAATATGGTCTCCAGTGGCGCGCGTATCGTTAGCTCGTTGCGGGTATAGATCTCTCGCCCGCCTCGATAAATCACGGCCTGAGTGCGCTCCACAGAACCCGGGGCGCGAGAAACGTGTCCGGGCTTTCGATCTCCCCCAGGACGTTGGCCAGAATCTGTGAAGGCTTGCGTCGCTTGCGGAGTCGCGGTAAGGCGTAGTTCATCAGTCCGGGATACTGGACGAAGAGCTGTACCAGACTGCTCACCCTTTGCTTTGAACGGAACTCATGCGCTCTGAGCGCTGCGTAGTGAGCTAGACGATGATCCGACAGGTCGTCGCTCCGAAGCGCATCACGCGCAACGTCGGTAGCGAGCTTGGCGCTCCGGAGTGCCCTGAAAACCCCCTCGCCGGTGAACGGATCGAAGAATCCTGCAGCGTCACCTACCAGCAGGACGCCCGGAGCCCATGCTTTTGAAACGCGGCTGCCGACCGGACTATAACCACGAACCGGAGTGACCCGCGTCCAGGATGAGAGCGAGTGCTCAAGCTCGGGGCGAGACTCGATCCAATGCTCCAGAAAGGCCGGCGCCGGCATTCCAGCGGAGCGAAAGCGCTCTACCGGTACCACGACTGCAACATTGAGACGTCGATTACCCATCGGCGCCACGCCACAATATCCGTCGTGAGCAACGTGCATCACGCCCAAATCTCCTGGCCATTGCCGGTCACTTCCGTAGTGCGCAACCAGGCCCATACGCACAGGCCATCGCACGTTTCGCGCCAGATGTAGTTTGCGGGCCAGGCCGGAACGTGACCCGTCGGCCAGAATGGTCAGACGGGAGCGTAAGGTTTCCTGCTTGCCGTCATGGGTGCCTTGAACTCCAACAACGCGCCCGTGACTCCACTCGAAGTCGCGCACACAGAATTTTTCCAGGACCATTGCGCCCGCACGCCGTGCTTCGATCACCAGCATGTTATCGAGCTGCAGGCGCGAAAGCGTGTACGCGGGTGTTGAGCCGTTCCCGGTTTCGTAGCGAACGTCTAGATACTGTCCGCCGGGCGAGACTATCCGCATTCCTCCTACCGGATGAGGGTTAAGCTGCCTGAAGTCACTCTCCAGGCCGAGCCGGCACATTTCCTCCATGACCCCCGGGCTGAGATACTCGGCACACGCCTTGGGCCGGGGAAAGTGCATTCGGTCCAGCAGCGCTACATTGAATCCGCCCCGAGCGAGAAGCAGGGCGGCCACTGCACCTGCCGGACCAGCACCGACGATGACGACATCAAGTCGATCATCCATAAGAGGCGCCCTTCAGCGCCACCAGTGATTGCCGAAAGAACGGATGAATGTACGTGTCAATACCTCGTAGACCGGCCGCGCCTGCCAGCAGCTTCAGCTCGTGTGGCTGATAGGCACGAAGAACGGATAGCGGCCCGTCCGCTCGCGTCAGCTGATTGCGGCAAAGCACGTGGGTCGCGAGCCAGGTCCCGACGTATGCCAGGTAGCTCCGGTACAGATCGACCACGATGACCGCCACCCGGCAGACACGCCACATTTCCCGCAGGACGAGGACCGCGTCAATACCGTCGAAGTGGTGCAGAGCGAGCGAGCAGATTGCGATGTCAAATGACTGGTTCCGCCAGGGAAGCGATCGCGCATCGGTCTCCACCAGCTGAATCGGGAATCGCCCGACACATAACTCCGCTTCCCTCAAGATGATGGGACTTACATCGCTGGCCACGATATTCAGCCGGATTTTTCTTTCCACGCCCCAACGAAAGAGCGCGAGTGGAAGATCGGCCGATCCGGTTGCCACATCAACTACTGAGGCGCTGAATCGTTTCCCTAAGAGTCGTGTGAGATGCGATTTCAGTGGCCGCTCGGCACCGAACCAGGCATTGAGTCGCCGAATCTCACGTAAATTGTCGGGAATGTCCGCTGCCACGATTTGCGGACTGTCCAACATCTCGTGTCCGATACGCCGGGTCGGCGCCGGAAACGGTGGCTTTTTCATTCCCTCACCTCGAATACCGCCCTAGCAGGCACGTGGGTCTCAGTGATGTGGATTCGCTAGGCCGCGCTGAGATGAACACCCATGTGCCGCAGGTCGTCGCGCAGTTGAAGTAGCGCGAGGTCTTTCGCCTTGGCCTCTATCATGACATCGAAGTCCTGTGAGGATCGATTCCGCCTCAGAAATTCCGCGAAGGGCGGAGCCGAGACATACTCCGCGTGCTGGCCGCGGAGTGGCGGAGCTTGCGTGATCCGGCCACCACGGCGCACCGTTCGAGGTTCACTGCGTTCGTCACTGTAATGCACCTTGGGCGTTTGTCCGGCGGGCCAGGTGCGCAGCGAAGCGGCCAGAGCTTCGCTTTCAGATACCCCGGTTGGGTTGAGGACGGCATGGTGCAGGGCATCGAATACGACCGGCACGCCGGTTTTCGCACTTATGTGCAACACGTTGTCGATCGAGTAGCTCTTGTCGTCGTTTTCGATTACGAGACGAGCACGTACATTTGCGGGAAGAATTTCATAGCGCCGCATCCAGCGATCCATTGAGGACGATGAATCGCCATAGACACCGCCGACATGGACAACCATCTTGGCAGAGGCCGGCTGCGCCATTCTGTCCAGCAGTTCAGCGTGATACTCGAGATCTCGCACCGCCGCCTGATAAACGCGCTCGTCCACTGAATTCAAAACCACATATTGTCCGGGGTGAGTGCTCAGCCGCAGGTCCAGTTGCAGGGCTTTCTGTCCGAGCTCCTCCAGCTCCGATGCGCAATCCATCAGCTGAGTACCAAACTCGGGCCTCTGGGGGTCCGTAAAGTACGGCGCCACGTCGCTCGATATGCGGTACATATCGATATGGTTCTGGCGCAGGTAGTCGAACATCCGATGGAGGTATCCGATGCTTACGCTCAGATGCGGCTTGCTTTGCCAGCGTCGCGTGTCGTGCGAGGGGATATCGGCACCCAGCACCTTACAGGCGAATCCCAACCGCACAATATCACCGCCCAACTTGATTGCGTCATTATACACATCCTGTGCAGAGGCTATACATTCGGTGTGCGAACGGGGGATCGTTGGCCTGGTGAGCTCGCCACTCAGGAGAGCGCGGAGGGATGCTTGAAGTACTTCTTGATGGCCGCTAGCTCCTTGTCGCTGCCACTGAAAGACTCCGGAGGGAACGAAGGATTGATTGTCTTGTCGTAAGACATGTGGTGAAGCTTACGGTAGCCGGCATACGTGCTCTCGACGTCATTACACATATTGTCCAGATCGCCGCTTGCTTGAAAGAGGTTCGTATTAGGATCTATCGTATCTCGGCGATCGACAGGATCGATCTGCGTCTTACAAATAACCTGTTCGGCAGCAAATTCTTGTTGCATCACCGCAAAATCGTGGGCAAAGAACGCTTTGCGATAGTGCAGGTACACCGGCAAGAGACTGTGATAGCCGGCCTTAACCTGTGCCAGGTCCAGGGCAGTGTAAGGACGAGACGAGCTACACCCGACTAGTCCTAGCAGGCAGAGAGAGATGACAATACGTCGCATAACCGCACAATATTCTACCTACGACGTCACGTACAGGACACATGCACGACAGAGGTCACAACGACTGAATTGGGAGATTCTGGTGAGGATGTGAAGCAACAGCAGCTCGGAAACGTCGCATATTACGAGCGCCTTGCAACGTACTACTCACTGTTCATTTCCGACCCCACGGCAGACGCCGAAAACGAGATTCGCTGGCTCAGAGGAATCTTCGCCGGGCGCAGGGTCAGAACAGTCCTGGACGCGGGATGCGGCACCGGAAGACACGCAATACCACTTGCCCTGGCGGGCTTCGAGGTGACGGCTGCTGATCCCTGCGGCGCGATGCTGGGCCAGGCCCGAACGAAGGCGAAAGAGGCGGGCGCGAGCATCAGGTTAGTCGAGACAGGCTTCGCGGAGCTTGCCCCGGCACTCGGAGCAAGCTTTGACGCTGTCATTCTCCTGGGGAACAGTCTTTGCAACCTTTCGTCACTGGACGCGATTCGAGAGGCGTTGCGAGGCATACATGGTGTCTGCGCGTCTCACACCGTTGTTGTTATCGGCATCAAGGATTTTGAGACGATATTGCGCTCGCGCCGCCGACTCTGGAGCCATCGGTGCGTGGAGATGAACGGAGCGAAGACCGTGCTCTATGAAGTCTGGAGCTATGACGATCCAATTCTCATGTGCACGGCCGTCGCGCTGTCACAATGCGGTAATGCCGGCGAGTGGAGCGCAGAAACCGCCTGCACTCGTGAGTACATGCTGACCTTTGACCAATTGACGGCACTTGCCCACGACGCAGGGTTCGCTCCCCCCCGACGTGTGGCTCACCCTAACGAAGCTCGCTTTCTTCTGACCCCGCAGTGACAGACGCAGAAGTACTCCTTTTGCGCAGTGGGTTCGTCAAACAGCGAAGAGCAATGTCCGTTTGACCCATTCCCGACGGTAACAGTTGGCAGGTAAGGTGAGTCAGGGAGGATTGATTGCTGCCTGCTGCACTTGTCATTTCTAATTACCCGATCATTGCCATGACGGCTGCTCATGTCTTGAAAGGCCGGTATCGGCTACTGGAGAGTAGCTGGCATTCATTGCAAGAGACGTCGCATGAGAAAGCAGACCTTGTCATCGTCGACGTGACCACGGTCGACACCATCACCGCGATGAGTGCGTTGACGCAGGCCTTGCCCGGAGCTCGCATCGTCGTGTGCTCCCTGCACGAGAATCAGGTCCAGGTCTACCGACACACGGAAAGCGGCTTACGGCCCGAGCGCAGCTTGCCCAGCCTTCTTGCTCTCGCCCACTGACCGGCTGTCTCATTGCCATCGGGATCATCGACTTGCGGAATTAGCAGTCCACCGCCGACGTCTTTGACGGGTAGTTTCTCCGGTGTGCCGGCAGCGATCCGTGCGTTCAGAGATGTGGTGACACGAGTACACGTGAACCTGCCACTGCCGATTCCCCGCGTGATCCTTCGCGGGTAACCTGAGGGTCGACAACGCACCATCTAGAAATAACAGAAGACCCGGACAATGCGAGTCCGGGCGTGGGAGAGGCGGCGGTGCCTGCGAGTGAAGCGGGGAAAAGTGTGCTTCACTCGCAGGCGGGACGGAAAGGAGAAGGACAAGAGTGTGATAATTGCCCGGGTGGCGGGAGCCACCCGTTCGGTAATCCCCACCTCCACAGACTACCTGGGTGTAGATTACCCTGACCCGTGTGGAATGTCGAGGCCGCCGCGGCCATCCGGGTGCGGCCCCCTTTTTGTTATGTCGACAACTTCCTGTTGCCAGTCCGGAGCGGTTCCAGAAGTCGGGCTCCCCCCTTGAGCGCAGTCCAACACGAGATAGTCCACGTTGGCTGAGCGTGTTCTCCCCTTCCTTCCACAGGTTGATCCACCAAGTTCTGCACATCTTTATCATGAGAGGTGCGCGCGTCGGGAACTGCACAAAACCGCGCAAATGTCAAGTTGACGAGGATTCCAGGGTTCGATAAGGTTAGACGCGTGCTGAGCCCGTCATAGCAGACGGCAGAGACGGCCGGGAGTCCGATGGACTCCCGGCCGTTTCGCTTTCCGCCACGTAGAATAGAGCCACACGTTGGACGACAGGGAGACAGACATAGGTGGCCAAGACGGCGACTGGCGACGGCACGACGCTCAGAATTCGACTGACCGTGCCCGAGATCAAAACACTTGTCCTCACTGCTCGATACTATGAACGCTCGATGGGAATCTTCCGTCATGCCGTTATGCTGACGGCTCCAGGCGAAATCAAGTCAAAATATCGGTACGTGCGCGAAGAGAGCTCGTGGCTCCAACAGTTTGCCGATGCGGAGCTCAATCGTGCCGAAGCCTCTGCCGCTCCTGAGTCAGACGTAGCCTTTACTCCGCTTGCCGCGATCGCGTTCTGGGGCAGACTACTATCCAGCCTGGATTCCGCGCGGTCCCGGCGAAAGCTGACTCGAGAAGAAGCGTCTCGCAGGCATCACCTGGCGGACAAGCTGGCGTCCGAAACTGCGCGATTGTACGGCCGCAAACCGCGCCTGGTTCTGGACCTGGTGGGAACCCGCCGCCAACGCGAAGCCGGCTGGATGTGGGCTTACTTGAATCCGACCTCGCCCACTG
>DASVZE010000255.1:0-2737 GCA_036391775.1 Chloroflexota bacterium
AGTGTTGGACCGGACGGCTCTCCCACTGCCGACCCACAGACCAGCTTTTCCGCCGGCACGGCGACGATCTACGCCTACGCCGACTTCTCGGACTGGGAGGGCTCCCACACGGTGACCTTCAACTGGTACGCGCCGGATGGATCCCTCTTCGCCAGCTACACCGACACGTCCACCAACTTCGGACCGGTGGCGGACTATTCGGCGTTGAACGTCGCGGGCACCACTGCGGCAGGCAAGCTGGGCTCCTGGCGGGTAGATGTGGTGATCGACGGTCAGGTAGCTAAACAGCCGTTTACTTTGACGCGATAAGTCTCGCCCGTCGCGTCCTGCCTTGACATGACGACCACGCTGTGGGGTTGCTCCGCGCCATGCGAAGGTTACACACTTCTTCGGTGCGACCAGTGACAAGGCCCCTGGAAGTGCGCCAATCCGGTCAGTGATTTCCCCGAATCGCGCACCGGATCTGTTGGTCACGTACCAGATCTACCGCCCCGCGGCTTGGGCTTATCACTCGTTGATTCGTCCAGCTCAAGTACCTCGCGCACGATATAGAGCGGACGGGCGCGAACTTCATCGTAGATCCGACCCAGGTACTCCCCGATGATGCCGAGAAAGATGAGCTGGATACCGCCCATAAAGAGCACCAGGATCAAGGTCGATGTCTGGCCCACGATGGCGTGGTTGAAGACACGCAGCCCAATGGCGATCAAAATGCCGATCAGACTAATGCCGGCCAGGAAAAAGCCGAAGGTGGTAGCCAGCTGAAGCGGCACCGTACTGAAGCTGGTGATGGCGTCCACCGAGAAGCGGATCATTTTCGGAAGCGGGTACTTGGTGGTGCCGGCGTACCGCTCCTGACGGTCGTATGTGACCGCTTCCTGGCGGTAACCGACCCAGGCCGAGAGCCCGCGCATGAAACGATGATGCTCACGCATGCTGATGAGCGATTCCACCACCCGCCGATCGAGCAGACGAAAGTCGCCCGTATCGCGTGGGATGCTGACGGATGTAATGCGGCCAATGAGCCGGTAAAACATGGCAGCGGTGAGCAGCTTGAAGCGCGTCTCGCCCGTCCTCTTGGCGCGCTGCGCGTACACCACTTCAGCGCCGTCTTCCCAGCGAGCGATCAGCTTAGGGATCACCTCGGGCGGGTCCTGCAGGTCCGAGTCGATGATAACCACAGCCTGGCCACGAGCATAGTCGAGGCCGGCCGAGATGGCGATCTGGTGGCCGAAGTTGCGCGAGAAATCGACAGCGCGAACGCGCGGATCGGCCTCGTGGATCTCACGCATGATGCGGTATGAGCCGTCACGACTGCCGTCGTTCACCAGGATCAGCTCAAACGGGCGTCGCAGCGACTCCATGACGGCCACAATCCGCTCGTAAAAGCGAGGAAGCGTCTCCTCCTCGTTATAGACAGGAGCCACGACCGAAAAGACGGGCTCCTCCGTCTCCGGTAACATCTCTTCTGTCGTATGCAGTGCTTGCGGGCGCTGTGCGCTCATGGCGACTCTTATGCTACTTGAGGTTGATGTCATAGGGAAATAGCTCCAGGAATATTCATGGGACAACTGACCGTCGCAGGGAGCCCCAGACGCTCGCCAGGGAGGCCAGACCGAAAGCGGCGATGGTTGCGCCGGAGATCCGGTTCACCCACTGCAGGCCGCCTGCTGAGAAGCGGTTGCGCACGAGATACACAACCGTGCTGAGCAGGAGCCACCAGAGACTGGAGCCCAGAAAAACTCCCAGCACCATGAGAGCCGCTGTGGCGTACGCAATGTGACCGGCGCCCAGGCCCAAGGCGGCGAAGATAGCGGCGAAGGAGAGGATGGTGGTGGGATTGGTCAGAGTGAGAAAAGCGGTAGATCCGTAGGCTCCTATAATGCCGTGCCGGGCGTTGGCAGCTTGCTGGGCAGGACTCGCTACCACGATGGTCAGACCGAGGTAGCAGAGAAACGCCCCTCCTATCAGCCGCACCCAGACCGATTGGCCGACAAGCAAACCCGAGATGGTGGTGAGTCCAAAGGCCGCCAGCGAACCGTAGAAGGCGTCCGCGGTAGCTGCTCCTAGACCGGAGGCAAAGCCGGCGGCACGTCCCTCCAGCAGCGAGCGGCGGATCACCAAGACGCCGATCGGACCGACCGGTGCCGCTATGGCGAACCCGATCGCCAGGCCTCGTAGCAGATAGAACGGATCCATACCTTTAGGGTCTCACGCTTGCATGAAAGAACGATGGGACGGAGATGACTGATGTGTGATGGAAGTGTTTACTGAATGTAACGCAGAGGTAATACACAGCGTGACTGCAGCATGTCCGCAGGCCCGCTCTTGACCGCCACAAAGCACGACGTGGATAGGCAGATCTGCGTCTTGACCATAGCCCCGGCTGTGGTGGAGTGGCCAACCCTCGTTCAGTGCCATCGTGTGGGTGAGTTATGTGGGGCAATCGTGTGGATTGTGCCTGGTTAGCAAGCCGACATGAGCGCAGACTGAACGCCAGGGACCAGCGATGAGATCACCCGCCTATACCAGTGCGGGAGACGAGACGGACGAGAGGCTTCTTAACCGCAACAGCTCAGCACACTGACGCGACCTCTCACCTGCCATCCCGTCTCCCGCGCTCCATCCACAGGAAGGCCGAAGAAGCACATCGTTAGAAGGCACCTGAGATGAGCGGTCTGGAGGTATTGCAGTCCTGGCTGCGCTCACGCAGAATGCATAGCGTGATGCGGACCGG
>DASVZE010000256.1:0-3769 GCA_036391775.1 Chloroflexota bacterium
ACCACGACCAGATCCACAATTCGCGTGGTGTTTCCCCCTACGATCTGTAGACCGAAACGATCGGCCTCGAAGTGCATGCCACGATAGAGCTGCTCTACAAACTCCACGGGTAGCTCGGGAGGAAGAGCGAGGGACGTCAGACCAAAGGTCGGCGTCCCGCCCATCGACGCGATGTCACTGACGTTGATAGATACGGCACGGCGACCAAGATCGAACGGATCAGCGGACGATCGGTGAAAATGTACCCCGTCCACGAGCATGTCGGTGGTTGCCAGTAGGAAGTTGTTTCCAGGCTGGTCAAGTATCGCCGTGTCGTCTCCGAAATGGGTGGACCCGTCATCGCCGGACAGTATACGGGCGATGCGGCGAATCAGGCCGAACTCGCCAATGTCCGCTACACGCTCATCGCCATGCACCGTGCTCAATTGATATCCATCCGAGATTGACCATCGATCATGGCCTGGAAGACCGCTACGCAGCTGGAATGTAAACCATCAGGGATAAATTGAACGGGCGTTGCTGGCTGCAGCGACGGTTTCCACCGCGAGGATGTATGCCGCTAGCCGCATGTCAACCGACCGAGTCTCTTTGGCCTTTAAAACTCGCTGAAAACTTTCACGCATAATCCGATGCAGTCGTTCGTTAATTTGGTCTTCGCTCCAGAAGAAATATTGAAGGTCCTGCACCCATTCGAAGTAGGACACCGTGACTCCGCCGGCGTTTGCCACAATGTCCGGTACCAGAAAAACACCATTCTCGAGGAGAATTTCGTCTGCTTCAGGAGTTACAGGACCGTTCGCACCCTCCGTTATGACCTTTGCCTGAATCATGGACGCATTTCTGTCAGTTATTTGATTCTCAAGTGCAGCAGGAATGAGAACCGTGACGGGAAGTTGCAGCAATTCCTCATTCGTAACGTAATCGGCGTTGCGAAATCCTCGCAACGTGCTGTGCTCCTGCGAGTAGCGCACAACTTCGGTGATATTGAGTCCGGCAGGGTTGTATATTCCCCCGCCGACGTCACTCACGGCCACCACCTTTGTTCCGGCCCGAGCTAAGAGTCGCGCTGAGTTGCTGCCCACGTTGCCGAAGCCCTGGATGGCGACAGTGGCCTTGTGTAGATCGATCCCCAGGTGTTTGAGCGCCTCCAGGGTCACAATCATCACGCCGCGGCCGGTGGCTTCGTCGCGGCCCTGCGAACCGCCGATACTCAGTGGTTTACCCGTCACCACCGCAGGTGTCGAATACCCCTTATGCATGCTGATAGTGTCCATGATCCAGGCCATCGTTTGAGCGTTTGTTCCGACATCCGGAGCCGGAATATCACGCTCGGGACCAATAAGGATCGAGATCTCCGTGGCGAAGCGGCGTGTGAGGTTTTCCAGCTCGTGCTCGCTGAGCTTCTTCGGATCGACCACGACCCCGCCCTTTGCCCCCCCGTATGGAAGGTTGAAGATGGCGCACTTCCACGTCATCCACATGGCGAGTGCCTTAACCTCACTGACCGTAACGCCCGGATGGTACCGAATACCTCCCTTGGTGGGACCTCGGTGCAAGTTGTGCTGCACGCGATACCCGGTAAAAAGTCGAAGCGATCCGTCGTCCATGTGGACAGGAAAATTGACCGTAAGGATGCGCTGGACTTCTCGCAAGATCGTCCGCACACCCGGGTCAATGTTTAAGTACTCCGCCGCGCGATCGAACTGCCGTTGCGCCGTTTTAAAGGGGTCCGGCCCAAGGGCCACATCAACGTTACCGACCTGCGTTGTCTGCAACCTGACACCACACCTTTCTAACCGACCTCGAAAACCTAAGTCCTCGTCGTATCGGCAAACCTTGTGCCGCAGTCATAGCCACCCCACACTCTACTGCAATCGGCCGCTCGACTCGGCGACCTGAATGGGGTCAATAGGCAAGGCCGATCATCGGGGTACAACAGAAATCGAATAGCCGCCACCGGAGTATGCGCGGCCATTCAGTGACAGTACTTCTGTTGCTCCGGGCGCCAAGCCACTGAAGTAGCCGGTGGCGGACCCTCCTTGCGCATAGGTCACGCGTGCATACCCACTAAACGTCTTACCGCTTCGGTTGGTGACAGTGATGCTGCCGGCGCTTCCCGGCCCGGAACCAAATGTCGCGTTATACCCAACGACCTTCCATGACGCGGGCAAACCGCTCAAGTTTGGGGTTGTACCGGAGGTCGTCCCCGAGGAACCGGTGCTCCCGCTTCCGACCGATCCTTGCGCGATGGTCGGCACTGTGGTAGCGAGGGCCCCATTTGGAGCCACGGTAGGGGGCACGGCGGCTGCGATTGAGGGGGTCGAAGATGATACCGTTGCCTGCGATTGGTGTTTCGCCGCTGCTAGCATCCTCTTCACTTGCTTGTTCGCTCGTGTCGTCGCCACGCTAACAATAGCGCGGCCGGCGACCTGAGCATGACGTACAATCGCGGTTGCTTGGGCCTGCGCCCGTGCAATCGCCAGGCGAGCAGTCTGATTCTGTGCCACCACGACGCGCGGCGTAGCCGTTGCCGCCGGCGAGCTCGAAACCTTTCCAGCTACAAAAGCTCCCGCGCTCACGACTCCCAACAAGGCAAAGATCAGGACGACTACGATCCCCGCGATGACCAAACCGTTCGACGCCCTTTTGCCTCTGGGCTGCGTCGGTCTGCGCACGCTGGTACGCGCCAAATTGTCCTCCTAGTCGCAATCTTCGGGCATTATACTTGACCTCTTTGGGTCCAGTCCTTGCTAATGCACGTGGTAACCGTGTTCACGTAAGGCAGCCACGAGGACTTTTCGGGCAATAGGCGCGGCATACTCAAATCCCTCGCCGGAAAACTCATGGAGGATTGCAACCGCGATGACTGGATGCTGGATGGGTGCAAAGCAGATAAACCAGGCGTTCGGTTTGTTCCCGCTGCTCGCGGCTGTTCCGGTCTTACCCGCCACATTTATTCCGGATATCTGGGCGCGAAATCCGGACCCATGGACCACCACAAATCGCATTCCCTCGGCGACCGCTTTCGCAGCCTGTTTGCTCATCACCCGACGAAAAGATTGATCGTGGAATCGCTGGATTATGTGGCCGCCGGATTGCTCCAAATCTCGCACCACATGAGGAGTCATCATGATCCCTCCGTTGGCTACGGTGCTCGCGATCATAGCCATTTGTAACGGAGTCACCTGGTCCGTTGCGGCGCCGAACGCGCTCTGTGCCAGTACCGACAGGGTTGGCCGCAAGCTCCCATTTGCAATTACGCTTGGCGCGGTCGGTAGTTCAAACGGAATATGGCGACCCACGAGATATAGATGGGCGTATTTCAAAAGTGTTTGGGCGCCGAGCGTCAAGCCGATATGGGCGAAGGCGAAGTTGTCGCTGAAAGCCAGGGCCTGCTTCAAAGTCAATGCGGTAAGGTCTGAACGTGTAACGTTCGACGGATACAAAGAGTTATCGAAGAACGGGCTCGGTCCGAACGCATCGGCACCGCTAAACACATCCGACAACTTGAATCGGCCACTGTCCAGGGCAGCCGTCAACGTCACTATTTTGAAGGCCGAACCGGGCGGTACCAAAAGATTCAGAGCGCGGTTCAGCAGCGGCTTTTGGCGGGACCGTGAACACGACGCAAAATATGTGGATCGATCGAGCAAGTCGGGCGCGCAATAGGGATGCGACACCATTGCCAGAACGTCGCCCGTTTGGGGCTGAAGGGCGACTACGGATCCCATTGACTTTCCGAGCGCGCTGGTAGCGACGTTCTGCAGCC
>DASVZE010000257.1:0-4483 GCA_036391775.1 Chloroflexota bacterium
CACTGCCGCGCGCAAGCCGTCGAGCGCGGGAGGGGGTGGTGCCGGCTGCCAGCCACGCAGCCACTTCGCGTGATGGTGGGCCGCCCACTCGACCCGCACCCAGCCCTGTGTGATGGCATGAAACGAATGGCGCGTGGGCGGATTGATGGTGGCGAGAAAGACATGCCCCAGAAATGCTGCCAGAGCAAAGTAGGCCAGCCCGGTGTGGATGGTATTGGCGTGAGATACCACATCACCGGGGAAGCGCCGGTTCTGCCACATGATCAGCCCGGTAACCGAGAAGGCCAGTGTGGACCAGACCACAAACAGCGCATTGAGCTTCTGGCCCGCGTTGAACCGGCCCTGTGGAGGAGTAGGGACGCCGAAGAGGCGCAGCAGAGGGAAGGGAAGAAGCCAGCGCAGGTCGTCGGCGTCCCAGGTATCAACCGCCTCCACGTCCAGCGCGACGCTGCGCCGGTCCCCGGCGAGAGCCACGATGGCTGGACCAAAGAAAAAGAAGAAAGCACTCGAAAGATGGATCTCACGCAACACTTCACGGTGCCCCACGACAGCCTCGAACTGCGGCAGGCCGAGAAGAAAACCGCTGATGAGCAGGACGAGAAAGCTGATGGCCTGCACCCAGTGGGTACCACGCTCCGTTTTGGTGAAGCGCGTGATTCGATCGCTTTCGGCGGGAGCCGCGGCGATCGACGTGGCACCGAGGGTCGAACTTTCAGCCGTCATCATTTCTCCTCATTGGCTTTACGGCAGATAGATACGCGGCAGGCGTGGACAAAAGTCGTAAGACGTGACCGGCTAGACGCCGTTACTGTGCCCGATATAGGCGTCGCGGTCGTAGCCGTTTTGTTCCCAGTAGCCGTTGATCGGCGCCGGAATAAGCTCGACGCGATTCACCCACTTGATGAACTTGTAGCCGTACATTCCCGGAACGACCAACCGTAAGGGCGCGCCTTGGGCCTGGGCCAGCGGCTTGTTGTCCAGTTTATAAGCCAAAAGAACATCGCTGTGACGCGCCTGTGCCATGGTCAAGCTCTCGGTATAGACGCCGTCGAACGAGTAAAACTTCACCGCATGTGCGCCGGCGTGCGGCTGAACGCGGTCCAGCAGATCCGAGAGCCGGATGCCGGTCCAGGTGGTATTGGGAACGGTCCAGCCCGTCACGCACTGATAGAAGCGGGTCTCCCTCACGGCGGGGTGCCGCAAGATGTCGTCGATGGTCATGGTCAGCGGACTGTTGACCATTCCGTCGATCTGCAGGCGATACGAGGCAGCATGAAAAGAGGGATAACCGCCGGTCACGGTGTAGATCGTGAAGCCGTTGACAGAGGCTCCGCCGGGAATCAGTCCTGAGAAACCGGAGATGCCGGATCCGACCTTTTGCCCGGCGAGCAGCGCTCCGGCCGTCAGCGCACTCGCCCCCAGAAAGGCGGCGCGTCCCAGCTTGAATGTCCGGTGCGCCGGCTGAGGCACCGGCCGCTCGGGGAGTTTATACGGTTGGTTTACTGTGTCGCTGCTCATATGCCCATCACTATCATCCGAAGTACGTCAACATCTACTACTACGTACTGTAGCGCCATTCGGATACATCGTGATTAAAAGGATTACACAGATATTACGGAGAGGGGTGACAGACGGGGTCAAGCACCGACTCTCGGACTGCGGTGCGCGGAGTGGGCTGCTCCCGTTCAGGGGCGTGAGCAGAAGGTTGGTAGCACGATCATTGCAGCTCTACCGCGAGTTTTATTTGCCTACATTTCCACGCGCGAGATATGTGCCGTATGTGAAACATCGTGGACCTCCCCGGCCGGACGCGTCCCTGTGCGGTCCGCTGCGGCCTGCATCCAGGCGGGTTACAAACCCGCGCTACACCAGGGCGCGGCAGAGCGGTACCACGGTCTACTCCACCGCCATGATCTGCCCCCGTAGCTCGGCTTTGTATGCCGACCACGGTAGGCCGGCATGCCCCGTCAAGGGGCAGGCACGGCCGGACAGGGGCAGTCACAAATCATCTGTGCCACAGTACCTGCATGTGTTCCGACCCTACCCGTCCGACCGCGCCGTGGGGGCGAACCCTGATACCACCTGCTTGCCGGCTCGCCTCGCCAGTAAGGCATCAACCGACACCGAGCCCGCTCCGTAGAGGACGAGCGGAATCGTCATCCCGATCATGATTAGATCGCGGATCACGTCCCACCAGCCGATGGTCGATCCACCCTCGAGCAGAGCAAGGACCCTGTTTGCGTCCCCGCTGGTCCCGAAGCAGCCGCAGGCGTGGTTGGTGTCGCCGCTGACGAGGGCCGTTCCCAGGGCAAAGATAAACATGGCGAGGAGAGCGATGGTTCCGGCCGCGGCAAAGCGGCACAGGTAGCCGGTGATCAGGTACACCGCGACCAGCAGCTCGATCCAGGGAATCACGAAGGCGAAGGGGAGCACCAGCGCCGGAGGCAACAGGTGGAACGCACGAACCGAGTCGGCAAAGCCACCGGGTGATAGGACCTTGTCAATCCCTGCCAACAGGAAAATTGCGCCTACCACCAAACGAGCAGCCAGCAACAAACCGGGCGCCCATGCTGTGCGAACGGCCACCACCTCAGCCCCGCGTGGAGGCGGCGAGCACCCGATCGAGCTCCCGCGAAAGGGACGTGTAGCTCTTGCGACCCGCGGACGCATAGCTGATAACGCCCTTAGAATCGACCACATAGAGTCCCGGATACGCGTTTATGCCATAGGTGTTGACTGTCTGAAATTTTGGATCGACAAGCTGCGGGTGATGGACGTCGAACGTACTGGCATACCACGCCAGATCACTCTTGGTGGCGAGCGTGAGATCGGTGCGGTTACTTGTGTCATAGTCCGGGCCGTAGGGGTTGGCAAGTATCGACCAGACGCGGACGCCGCGCGGGACATAAGCACGGGTAATCCGGGCCAGAGCAGGGGCCTCCGCATGACAGACTGGACACCACACGGCGAAGAATTCGAGCAGGACGGGATGCCCGCGCTGTGCCGCCAGGCTATATGACGTACCGTTGGCATCGTTCAGGGTAAAGTTCGGCGCTTTCTGGCCGACCTGCAGCAGCGTCCCGCCGGCATTGAGAGCATTGGGGTCCGCCAGACCGCCGCTGCTGTTGGCCGTGGCTTGCGTCCGGAAGGCAGCAAACGCCAGGATTGCCGCCACGATCAAGACGGTGATGACCAGTCCGATATTGGTCGAGAAGTGGATGCGCGATTGGCGATGCTTCGCCTGCTGCGCTGATTGATGGGCCTGCACTCTCGCCTGCGCTCGCCGCTCGTGGCGCGTCAATCGTCGGCCTGGTGAACCTGGCGCCTGTAATCCCTGGGACTTCATATATGTACCTCCGGCTGTGAGTCGCAACTCAGGGTTGTCGTACTCCAACTGGAAGGATACGGACCGCAGAGCGGCGGCGACATCGGTTAGATACCCGATATTTGGCGCCCCGAGATATGAGATTGATGCCACGCGATCCAGCAACCGGCCCCACGAGTCCTACTATGGGGAAAGTGATGGGAGGTAGCCATGAATCAAGACCACATCGACCGCATTGCCAGAATCCTCTACCGAATCAGCGACAATCAGGAGCGCGACGAGGTAACAAGAGAGATCGCGCAGATCCTGGCCGACGGCCAGCAGGGTTTCGATACGCAGCGCTTCTACCAGCTAGCGAATGTTGCCTACCTGGAGAATCGCTAGACTCAGCCGGTACATCGCCGCACGAGCGTGACCATCTCATCCAGGTCAAACGGCTTTGGAATTGCCGCGGCAAACAGCCCGCTTGCCTGAGCACTTCTGACCATCGTCATAGACGCCGACATTGCGATCATTGGGGTATCTTCGAAGTCAATCGACCGCAAGCCCCGCGCGACGTCGATCCCGTTGGTCCCGGGCAACATAATGTCGATGAGGAAAAGCGCGGGCGATGTCGCCTGCCATAGCTCCTCGGGATCGACGGGGCGATCCAGACACAGCACAGAGAAGCCTTCCAGCTCCAGCACGTCACACACGAGCTCGAGCACAGCCGGCTCGTCGTCGATGACCACGATCTGCTGCTCCAGCGTCACACTTCCCCCACTGTTCCGGCTCGCACGTTCATTGGCGACCTCACCACTTGCAAGAATCACACCGCGAGCAGAATCCCGACATAGGGTCGCCACCCTATCTTTTCGCTAAGGCCGGGTACTAGTTTTGGGGAAAAGGGGTCAGGCGGCTGTTGTCACCGGCCGTGAGCCGGTAGAACGGCCGCGACCGTCACTTTTCCGTGTGCGGGGCTGGTTCTCGTTCCCAGCACCGGCCTGCGATGAGGTCACCAAACCGAGCGCGAATTCCAGGAATCGTACGTGTTTGCAGTAATTGCGGTACGTCCATCCGGGACAGGTACAGGATACTGTGTGACTGCTCTCCGGATCGTAGTGAAGGGTATACTCGGTCTGCTCCTGCGTTTCGGACGGGATCGTCCAGGAGTGACCG
>DASVZE010000258.1:0-4710 GCA_036391775.1 Chloroflexota bacterium
CATGTCGCCGCTCGCAAGCAGGCTGCCGTTCAACCGATGCCCGGCCCGGACGCCACTATATCATCCCGGCCGGCGGCCAGGACGACATCACCTGGACATGCGGTCGCGACCACAGCGGGCCGCGATACGATGTCACCTGCCCAATCACCACCGGGCACGCAAGCAGCGCACCGGCATCATTAAGCACCCTATCCGTGTGCCGGCATCGTCTTTCTTCGATGGCTACGCGATAAGCTGATCGGCGGAAGAGGCGTCGTAAAAAGAGTACCAAGAAGACGCCGCATAGAGGCAGCTATTGACTGCCTCGATATTTTGCACGCCCTGCGTCTGCAGCCAGCCCCGAAATGCGACGGCTCCGTCCCGGGCGAAAACCGCGATTCCATCTTTCCACGTGGCACGTCCACACAGCACACCGCAGAACGGCACCCCTGCTTCGGCCGCCAACCGCAAGGCCTCGGTAAACTCGGCGTTGCTGACTCCGGCGCTGAGATAGATGAACGGCTTGGTTGCCACGCGCGCCACGCTCTTGAAGAGATCCAGAGCCTGCTGTCTGTCATACGCAGCCTGACCCTTAAAGGCGTCCGTTCCTTCGACAAACTGCAGATTAACCGGCACCTCTACTTTGAGCACGTCGACGCCATACTGGTCCTTGGAGAACTCCGCCATGGATCCGGCCACGACATCGGGTTTTCGTTTCGCGTACTCAATGCCCTTCTCGTCCCCACCCGCGGGATCGTACCCCACGAACTCGAGAAAGAACGGAATGTCGTTGGCGCGACATTCGTCGCCGATGCGCTCCACGAAAGCATGCTTCTGGTCGTTGATGGCGGCGTCTTCGAACGGGGAGTAATAGATCAGGACCTTGACTGCGTCCGCACCTTGCTGCTTGATGCGCTGGACCGACTCAAGCGGTAGCAGGTCGGGCAGGCGTCCCGGCTGGGTGTTGTCGTAGCCCGATTCTTCGTATGCAAGCAGCAAGCCCGAACCAGCGGCTCGTCGTCGAGCGGCGGGAAGACCATATTCGGGATCAAGCAAGATAGCGCTGGCGTGTTGGGTCAATACTTCGGCCACGAGCGCCTTGAATTGCTCTAGATCGCTGGAAGTGACTTCGCGGCCACCTGCCGAGCTCAGGGCCTTTTTCAAGGAGCCACGTTGATCCATTGCCGCTGCAGCGATAACACCGCGTTCGTTCGCCAGGTGTTGCATTCCCCGTACTTTTCCGGGCGTCAATTTCATCTCGTACCTCCGTCTCGTCCGGCTCGAGACCGTGCTTCACGTGAAGTTGGACCCTGAATCATACTAGCGGAGACGTTGCCTGCTAACAGACCCGGCATTAGCTTGCTAGCGGCTGATCCACTCCGGTCGCGTCAGAGCGACCGTCTCTCCCGACCTGACGCGGCGTGCGACGATAGCCCCCAGTGCCCATCCGGCAGGCACCGCGCCCAGCACCACAGCCGAAATCAGAAAGAGCGCCCGGATGCCAAAGGAGGCGGCGAGCATTCCCCCAAGAAGCGGACCGGCGCCGAATCCCAGAGACGATGCCGCTCCGATAAGTCCGAATGCGGCACCTTTTGCATGGCGGGGACTGGCAGCCGCGGCCCACGTGCCGACCAGAGCAAACAATCCGCCGTAAGCGCATGCCGCGAGACATCGGAAGGTGAGAAATGCCCAAAAACTGCCGGCCAACGCCTGCGGCACGATGAGAACCGAAGCGACGACCAGGAGAACGAAAAGAAGCAATTTACCTCGAAACCGCCTCTGTAACCTGCCTGTCCAGTACGAGCCGGCCGCTGCTGAGAGTCCCGCTGCCGCCATGACCCACCCCGTGTCGCCGGCCACTTGTCGCCCATTGTGCAGAAGCTGCTGCACGAAGAGGGGAATCACGGGCATGACGGAGGTACCGGCGAACTGCACCACGAGGGTCATCACAACCGCTCCCAAAAAGGAAGGTATGGCTAGCAAGGAGATCAAGGGCACGCGCTCCTCACTCTTCTTTGCCCGCTTGTACTGGGACGATGCCGGGTCGCGCACGAAGACATAGACGATGGAGGTAGCAGCCAGCAGCAGGACACCTGCACTCCAGAACGCAGGCCGGAAACCGAATGCCTGCGCCACCGCTCCGCCGCCGATCGGTCCCATGGTCGCCCCCATGTACACGCTCATCTGGAGCAAGCCCATCGAGCGCGCCGTCTCCTCCTCAGGAACGGAAGCAGCGACCAGCGCCTGCGCCGAGAATACCGTACCGGTCAACGCACCCTGGATCATACGTAACACGAGCAAGATCCAGGGAGAGGTCGAAAATCCCATGAGGGTGAGAAGGATGGAAGCGCACAGCATGGCGCGCAGCAGCATTGTGCGGTAACCGTAACGGTCTGCCAGGCGGCCCCAGAAGGGCCCGAAAATAGTCGCCGGAATGGCCGGCCCAAATCCGATCAGACCCGCCCACATCGCGGTTGCCGCCATCCCATGAATTCCCAGATTGGTCTGCAGATACAGCGGAACAAAGGGAAGTGTAAAGTCGAAGCCGATAATGGCTGTCGCCTGAGCGATACAAACAGCAATAAGAACGGAACGCCAATTGGGCGTGGAATCTCTCTGACGCATGAGAATACGCCCCTCACAAAAAAATTCCCGGTCCCGAGACACGCGATGGGTTCGGACCAGTGGACGGCGTGCCGGGGGCGGGTAAGGAACTACCGAGAATAACAGTTTCGGACTAAACTATGCAACCGGCGATGACTGAGTGGCGGGTACCAACGCCGACGCCAGTCTTGTCACGCCCGCCTCGATCCTGTTCGCGGCTGGTCCCCCGAACCCAAGCAAGAAGATCGGAGGATCGTGTCTCTGGGCAAAGTAGCGGGAACCGGGTTGCAGGTAGACGCCGGCGGCGCCGGCCCGGAGTACTATTTCCTGCTCGGAGTACGGAAGATTGAACTGCACCAGCACGTTTAGACCACCGTGCCTCTGACCAACCAGGACATGAGATCCGAAGCATCGTTGCAGTGCCGTTACCAGCAGGTCCCTCTTATCTCGGTAGATGCGGCGCATGCGGCGAATGTGTCGCTCGTACTCGCCCGAGGCCATGAACTCCGCCAGGGCAGCCTGTTCCATGACTGAGGTCCCGCTGTCCCACAGCGACTTTGCCATGACAAAGGGCTGGACGAGATGATCCGGCAGGACGACGAACCCGATGCGCAGTCCGGGAAGAACCGACTTAGAAAAGGTCCCGGCGTACACGACGAGCCCGCTGCTATCGAGACCTTGCAGAGATTCAATGGGCCTGCCCTCGTACCGAAATTCGCTGTCGTAGTCGTCTTCCAGCACGACACACCAGCTACGTTCCGCCCAGTCCAGTAGAGCCAGACGTCTGCCCAAGGAAAGAGTTGCACCTGTGGGCTCCTGATGTGACGGCGTAACATGCACCAGTTTGATATCCTGCCGGTGCACGAGCCGATCGACCTCCATTCCCTCTCCGTCCACCGGGACGTACGTCACCTGGAGTCCGCGGGTCCCGAACACCAGTCGCGCGGCCGGATATCCCGGGTCCTCGACCGCAACGTGATCGCCGGGTTGGAGCAAAAGCTCTGCGATCAAGTTCAAGCCCTGCTGCGTTCCATTGACGATGGCGATTTGCTCGGGGAAGCAGTTGACTCCGCGATGTCGGGCAATGTGAGTGGCTATCTGCGTGAGCAGCTCCGGGTAGCCGCCGGAGGGCGGATAGCGCAAGAGGCCCTCCCGGGCATGCTCAAGGGCACGCTCCACAGCAGAGTTCCAGGTCTGCCAGGGAAATCGATCGCCGTCAATGCGGTGCGGCCGAAAATCGAATTCCACGTCGCCGGGCTCTTCAGGACGCGCCAGATGGAGATATTCTCCGCTGACAATCTTCTGGCCCCATTGGGAGAAACTAGGCTGCTCGGCAGAACGCCGTACGTGAACGCGTCCGTTGACCGCAAGCGACGCATCCTCAGGAAGGTCGGGCGCCACATAGGTACCCGAACCGTGCTTGCCAAGTATGTAGCCTTCAGCTTGAAGCTGATCGTACGCTTCCGCGACCGTCGTGCGGGAGAGTGAGAGCTGCTCCGCTAGCACGCGGGTGGCCGGTAGCTTGTCACCCGGGCGTAATCGTCCGGTGAGAATCGCCGTCCGTACCGCGTCGTAAAGCTGCCGGTGTAGAGCCTCGCTCGAGAGCGGATCGATTCTTAGCAGTACCTCCATGGATTAGACCCGAGTGCGCGACATCTCCAGAAAGTAGCGATGGAAGCGATCATCCCCAGACAGCTCCGGGTGAAAGGAAGACACCAGCATGCGTCCTTGCCGCGCGGCGACCGGACGGCCATCCGGCAGCCGCGCCAGAACGTCGACGTCGTCCCCCACGTCGCAGATGACGGGGGCTCGGATGAAGACGGCATGCATTGGACGCTCACCTAAGGCGGAAACTGGTAGGTCGGTCTCGAAGCTCTCACGCTGGCGGCCGAAGGCGTTGCGCTGCACCGCGATATCCATTCCGCCGATGGAGGGCTGATCTTCACCGGCATCCAGGATACGGTCGGCCAGGAGAATCATGCCGGCACAGGTGCCAAAAACGGGAAGGCCGGCGCGGACCAGTGCGCGCAGCGGCTCGAGCATCTCGAATCGCCGTAGCAGCTTGCCGATGGTGGTGCTCTCCCCACCCGGAATGATGAGACCGTCAATCTGATACAGCTGCTCTCT
>DASVZE010000259.1:0-4352 GCA_036391775.1 Chloroflexota bacterium
AACCGTCGGGTATGCGAAGTGGGACATTGGCGAATCGGTGCACCTGCTCGAGCGTTACTCGTCCGTTGTGCAGAGACCCCACAATGACCCGGCCGCTTTCCGCTCCCAGATCCACGGCCACATAGGCAGCGTCGTCAGTCATGGGATGCGGTCTAAAGCGTGAATATCTCGCTGTGCAGTCGACGTAGCGAGTCGCGTGCACGTCCCTATGGAAGTGGCCATCGTCGTATCGCCTCTTGTGAACAGGCGGTTCCACTACCCATTCTGTTCGTCTCCGCTCGGGCCCTGACAGGGCCAGTGGTGGCATTCTAGGGCACGTTGTGTTAATCTGTCAACATCTTGTTGCATCTTAGTTGTTTCTTGTAAGACTTGAGGCTAGCTCTCGTGTATCCGGTCACGCACACTGGCACTGTGTGCCAGACTCGGGGTACCTGGCAGCTGGTGAGTAGCGCGCCACAGGCGTGGTTCAGCCGCAGCGGATTGGAAAACATCGATGGATGTGGGCACTGATAGGATGGCTGCAACGGAACCGGATGAGAGCGATCGCAACGAAAGGCCACTACTCGCGATCGAGCGGCGCATGGTTCTGGCCAATCTAGTACGGCGCAACCCGGTCGTCACGGTTGATGATCTGGCGCGTCGTTTCAACGTTTCCGCCCAGACCATACGACGCGATTTTCAGGCGCTGGAACAGCAGGGATTGCTGACTCGAACCTATGGCGGGGCAGTCACAAACGTCGATGATACGCTGCATCTCAGCCGCGAGCACGCGTTCCGAGCGCGGGAAGGAGAGCGCGCGACGCAAAAACAAGCCATCGCACGCACTGCCATACCACTCGTCGAGCCGGAATCCACCATCATCTTTGATGCGTCGACAACCGTTTTACAGTTGGCGCGGGCGCTTCCAATGAATATAGAGATTACGGCCATCGTCAACGCCCTTCCGATTGCGGGCGAATTAAGCCGGCGGCCCAACGTGGCGCTAACAATGATCGGCGGTACACTCCGCCATACCTCGGTTTCCTTCACCGGGCCCATAAGTGAAGCATCACTCGGCCGGCTATTTGCAGATGCCGCTTTTATCTCGGCACGCGGTCTCGCCCTGCAGCGCGGCCTCACCGAGGCCAACCCGAGCGAGTCGGCTCTCAAAGAGATGATGGTGAACAACGCAACGCGAGTCGTGGCGCTGATCGACTCCAGCAAGCTGGGCCGCACGGCGCTCAGTCTTTTCGCACCATTCTCCGCTCTCGATATCCTTGTGACCGACGACGGCGCCGATGCGGCGATAGTAGAGCAGGTTCGGGCTGCGGGGGTCGAAGTCCACATTGCCTCGACCGAATGAAGGTACCCCTCCTCCGCCTGTCACGCGTCGACACATCTTGACGTTGGGACAGGTAACGATGCCTGCATGTCCCTCCGCATACAACATCTCCACGCACGGCGAAGGGAGAAATACAACAACTTCGCTCAAGATATTGACATGAGTACTCAATTCTGCTAAGGTCGCTCTATTCCTGCACGCCCCAGCTTCGGTAGCTAAGCGCGCGTATGATTCGTGAGGAGACGGAATGGGGGCAGCCACCTCGGTGCCGATCCTTGAGCTTCTGCATATCCGCAAGGCGTTTGGTGGCCTTGTGGCGTTGCACAACGCGCAGCTTCAACTCTCCCCCGGTACCGTCCACGCCCTGCTGGGTGAGAATGGTGCCGGCAAGAGCACGCTCATCAAAGTGCTTGCCGGTGTCTACCGGCCAGATGACGGCCAGATCATTCTGAATGGGACTCAGATCACCTTCGATAGCCCGGCTGACGCGCGTGATGCCGGCGTCGCGGTCATCTACCAGGAGCCGACGCTCTTTCCGGATCTCAGCGTTGCGGAAAACATCTATATGGGACGGCACCCCATTGACGCTCGTTCGCGACGAATCGAGTGGAAGACCCTGCATGAGAGCGTCCGAGAGTTGCTCAAGAACGTGGGGCTTGATCTGGATCCGCGAGAACGCGTCCGAGGTCTGAGCGTGGCCGATCAACAGCTGGTCGAGGTGGCTAAGGCGCTGTCTCTCAACGCCCAGGTCATGGTCATGGATGAGCCAACGTCATCACTTACTCCTGATGAAGTTGAGCGGCTTTTTGGCATCGTGCGTCAGCTGCGCGAGAACGGAGTGGCAATCGTCTTCATTGGCCATCGGCTGGAAGAAGTATTTGCCATCTCCGATCAGATCACGATACTGCGCGACGGCACCTATGTCGGAACATTCAACACGTCAGACCTTACCCCCGACCAGGCTGTCGCCTATATGGTCGGGCGCCAGCTGGAAACGCTGTACGAAAGGCAGATTGGCCATATCGGCGAGCCACTACTCCGAGTTGAGAATCTGCGACGTGAGGGAGTCTTCAGCAAGATCTCCTTTGAGGTGCGTGAGGGTGAGATCGTCGGCCTGGCAGGACTGGTGGGTGCGGGGCGCACGGAAGTGGCGCGGGCCGTTTTTGGTATCGATCACCTGGACGGGGGGTCGATCAAATTGCATGGGAAGGTCGTCCATTTCAATTCGCCCCGGGCCGCCGTGCGAGCCGGACTCGCCTATGTTCCGGAGGATCGCCAGACACAGGGACTGGTGCTGCCGCTACCAATCTCCCAGAATGTGACTCTGCCTCTCCTGCGTGAGATGACGCGCGCTGGGATCCTGCAACCGGCTCGCGAACGTGCCCTGGCTGAAGAGTACGGCAACCGGCTGCGCCTGAGAGCCCGATCGGTCAGGCAACCGGCTCGCGATCTTTCGGGTGGAAACCAGCAGAAAGTCGTGCTCTCCAAGTGGCTGGCGACGCGGCCGCACGTTCTGATCCTGGACGAGCCGACCCGCGGCATCGACGTGGGAGCCAAAGCCGAAGTTCATCGCTTGATGGGTGAGCTGGCCGCTTCAGGGCTTGCCATTCTGATGATTTCCAGCGAACTTCCCGAGATTCTGGCCATGAGCGACCGCGTTTTGGTGATGCGCGAGGGTGAATTGGTGGCGGAGATGGCAAGAGATGAAGCCACTCAGGAGCGCATCATGGCCGCGGCCTCGGGCCTGAGCACGTCCTTCGGGGTAGCGTCGTGACGCAGGCGATGGAAGCTGCCGGCGCTACGCCAGATAGGCGCCGGCTCGTCACCGCCATAGCGCGTTTCCGCGAGGCCGGAATCCTTTTTGTGCTATTGCTTCTGGTTGTCGTCACCGCGGTTCGTAGCAGCAGCTTTCTAACGTCTGCAAATTTACAGGGAATTGCCCTCGACATTACGATTCTGACGGTCGTCGCTATTGGAGAGACCATCGTCATTCTCTCGCGCAACATCGATCTCTCGGTGGGCTCCATCGTCGGCTTTACAGCTCTCTTTGTCGGCGTGGTGCTCAAAGTGCATCCGGGTCTGCCGGTCATTGCCGCCCTTGGCCTCGGTGCGGCGGTCGGTCTGATTTTCGGTGTGGGAAACGGGCTGCTCATCACAGTGGGCCGTGTCCCGGCAATCATTGCCACTTTGGGCACGCTCAGTATCTATCGCGGTCTGGTCTTCGTCTACAGCAATGGATCCGGTCAGCCTGAAGTCACAGCAGCGGACCTCCCCAACAGTTTTCTCAACCTGGCGACCGAGACTGTGCTGGGTATTCGTGTCTTCTTCCTTGTCCCCATTGTGCTGCTGATCGCGGCTGCCTATTGGCTCCAGCAGACGCGCAGCGGACGCGAAGTCTACGCGGTGGGAGGCAACCCAATCGCGGCGCGACTTGCAGGAGTCAACAGCGGACGTATCGTGCTGCTTGCCTTTGCGCTCAGCGGCGCGCTGGCCGGCCTGGGCGGCGTGCTGTACACCTCCCGCTACGCACAGGTCGATACCCTTGCCGGCACAGGCCTTGAGCTAAACGTTATCGCCGCCGTCGTCATTGGAGGCACCAGCACATTGGGAGGAACGGGCGGCATCACAGGGACACTTATCGGCTGCATATTGTTGGGTGTGATTAACAACTCACTGATCCTCTTGAGTGGACCGGGAGAGGCTCAATTCTGGAGAGGCGCGGTATATGGAGCGATCATTCTGGGCGCGGTCATCACCGATGCGTTAATCTCGCGCCGCCTGCAAAAGGCTCTCCGCAGGAGGCACGTATGAGCCGCCCTCCAATGAAAAACCAAGAGGCGAAGGCGGCTCCGTCGGGAAAGGATGAGCCCACGAAGCCGGTTACGCGATATGACGAAGCCGCATGGGTTACACGCTTTGCTCGCTGGGAGACACTCCTACTCGCCCTGCTCATTCTCGTGGTTATTTACAATGCGCACCTCTCTCCGTACTTCCTGAATACCAACAATCTACTGGACAACACCTCCAACTT
>DASVZE010000260.1:0-3397 GCA_036391775.1 Chloroflexota bacterium
CTTGACCGCAAGCCGAAACAGCTCTCGGGCGGTCAGCGACAGCGCGTGGCTCTTGGCCGCGCCATCGTGCGCAACCCCGCAGTCTTCCTCATGGATGAGCCACTCTCCAACCTTGATGCAAAGCTGCGAGTTCAGACCCGCGCGGAGCTACAGAAGCTACACCAACGGCTGAAGACGACCGTTGTTTACGTGACGCACGATCAGACCGAAGCCATGACCATGGGTCACCGGATCGCGGTGATGAAGGACGGCTTCCTGCAGCAGATAGACGCACCTCAGATGCTGTATGACTACCCGGTGAACACCTTTGTTGCCGGCTTCATCGGAAGCCCGGCAATGAATCTCATACCCGGTGAGCTGCAGTCCACTGACGGAGTACTAGCGTTCCAGGCTCCGGGCATGAGAGTGCCACTGCCTGCGAGCATTGCCGATGCGGCACGCCAGCAGAACTCCGAGAAAGTCATGCTGGGTGTTCGTCCAGAACACATCGATCCGGTTCAGAACGGCAATGCGCCAAACGAGTTCGACGCTAACGTCGAAGTGGTCGAGCACATGGGAAATGAGCTGTTTGTCTATCTAGGAAAAGAAGGCAACACGCTGACAGCGCGCTTCGGACCTGATGCCGACGCAGTGCCCGGGAGAAGCGTCCGCACCATGTTCGATCCGGAAAATCTGCACCTGTTCGATGAGGCCTCGGGAAATGCCATCGGACACAGCCGGTCCGGTGTCGAGGGTGGAGTTACCGCTTAACATCACACGGTTTGAACCGCCCGGGCGCGTCGGAGTCATCGGCACCGGCGCATTCGGGCGGTTCTGTATTGACGCATACGGGCAAACAGAGGATCTGCGCGTCGTGGCGGCCGCGGATTCGGACCCGGATGCGCTTCATCGGGTAGGCGGCCGAGACTTGCACCTGCACTCAGATTGGCAACGGCTGGTGGACGATCCGCAGATCGAGGTCGTGCATCTGGCTGCTCCACCCCACGTGCGTCGGGACATCGTCTTCGCATCTCTGCGGGCCGGCAAGAGCGTCTTTTGTGAGAAGCCGCTGGCGCTGTCGTTGGAAGACGCCGACGCCATGATAACCGCCGCTCGCCAGGCGGGAATGGCATTGGGCATTGACTACGTCATGCGACACCATCCTGCATACCAAATGCTCGAAACACTGGCATCATCCAGTCTTATTGGCGGATTGCGTACCGTTTCCCTTCAGAACTTCGCGCAGCAAATGCCGGGTGACCATTGGTTCTGGGATCGCGCGCGGAGCGGAGGCATCCTGGTCGAACATGGAGTTCATTTCTTCGATGCGTACCGGCGCGTGGCGGGCGATGCATTGCATGTCCACGGTTTAGCTCCGCGGCATGAAGCGGTTGAGGTGACGGTGGGTTACAACTCCGGCGTCGTCGGCCGCTTCTATCACGAATTTGCGTTCCCTCGTGCAGTAGAGCGGACTCTGGGAACGTTCTTTTTCGAGCGTGGCAGCGTCGAGATCGAAGGCTGGATTCCGACGGCGGCACATCTGACTGTTCTGAGCGAGCCGGAGGCCCTTGGTGCGGTGCTGGCTCCCTGGCAGGCCCGTGTCCATCGCCAGGGAGCCGGTGTTGCCCGCGTGACGCTAGAGTTTCCCGAGCGTCAGGCTGCGTACGCGCAGGGAATCGTAGCCGGCATGCGAGACCTGATTGCGCGCCACCGCGACTCTGGGTACCAAATGTCCGTAACGGCAGCGGATGCTCGCGAGAGTCTGGCACTTGCCATCGCGGGGCAGACTGCAGTTGATACGGGTGTGACTGTAGAGTTAGAAGCGTATCGGTATTCGCCGGTTACATAGAGCGCCCTTCGGAAGTTCATATCATCGTGTGTCGCTCTGTTGGCACGTCCTGCATGGAGAATAGAGCAGCCGTCCCGAGTGGCTGCGAGGAGAAAAGTAGTCCTTATGGAGGTCGCGTGATCGGTCATGCCGCCCTGGCATTGGGGCAGGGACTGAGACGTCGATGAATCATATTCGTGTCTTTTTTGCTTCCCTGGCTTTTCTGGGGGTGCTTTGGCCCGTCATTTCATGGGCCGCGCCGCGGGCAGCGGGTAGAGCTGCTTCTGTACTGCACCGCGGCAAGCCGCTAAAGAACTGCACCGGAAAGGGCAGCGTGAGCTTTATGTTCTGGGGAGACAAGGGTGAATACGTCGAGCAGACATCTCTCATCCAGGAAGCCGAAAAGGCGTGCCCGGGCCTCAAGGTCACCGGTATCTGGAAGCAGAATGGGTACGACGAAGCGCTCGCGACTGGAATCGGATCTGGAAACGCGCCGGACCTCTTTCTGCTCGACACCAAACGCTTGCCCGAGTACGCATCGCAGTCCGCTCTGCAGCCGCTGGCATCGTACATCAGCCGCGACCGCCTCGATCTGAAGAAGTATTTCTGGACCAATTGTTTGCCGCTGACCATGTACCGGAAGGTGGTGTACGGTCTCGAGCGCGATTGCGGCAATAACGGCATGCTGATCTACAACAAGGACATGTTCAATGCCAGACATGTTGGGTATCCAACCAACAATTGGTCGTATTCCGCGTTTGCGCGGGCTGCGCAACGACTCACCGGCACGTATACCACCCGAACTGACCCCGCTCAGCAGGCGCGCTTCGGCACGCCGATTCTGACCGACGATCCCCACCTGGTCCAGTATCTGTGGGCCTGGGGAGCCGACTGGATGAGTGCCGACCTCCATCGCTGCACACTGACCAGCGCGTCTGCTCGGAGCGCTCTCCAATGGTGGCATGACCTGGCGTATAAGAGTCACGGCGCTGCCACACCACAGCAGCTGGCCTCTGTGGGCGGAAGCTCTGCCGGATTCACCAACCAGCGGCTGGCCATGGAGTTTGTCGGCCCCTGGGCGCTCGACTACCTTCTTAAACCGAGCGGTTATACGCGGAATTCGCCGGTCAAGTTTCGCTGGGGTGTCGCACTGCCCCCGCGGGGCACGCGATCCGGCGATGGCCCGCTAATTTCCGCGGTCGTCGCGATGTATAAAGGCGCGAAGAACAAAAGGGCCGCCTGGTGGCTCTTGAAGTTTCTGACACTTGGTGCCTCAACCAGCATTCTCGGCACGTATGGTATTGCCATTCCGGGTGATAAACGCGCTGCCAATTCGGCCGCCTTTGCCGCCGAGTACAAACCGTACACCGCGACCTGGCTCGCCGGCCAAAAGCGAGGCCGGTGGATGCGTATTGTCCCGCAAGAGGACGCCTGGTGGGCTGCAGTTACCGGCGCACTTGATCCCTTTTGGCGCAATTCGACCTCCGTGCAAAGCGCGACCGCAAGCGCATGTTCGACTGCGTCGTCGTATCTTCCGTGACTGACCTGACGCACTGGTAGCGAACAAATCGTAACGGCGACCGGTACACC
>DASVZE010000261.1:0-2104 GCA_036391775.1 Chloroflexota bacterium
GACGCGACCAGACGTCGAGCCCAGAGTCCCAACAACGGAAGCCCCTCATTGGGGTAATTGCGGCTCAGGACCAGCACTCGGAGAGCGGCGGGAGCCTGGACTCGACTATCCATTATCTCTCAGACGGGTCGCCTGACAGCGCAGACGCACAGGAACATGGCATTGTCCAGCGGTGTCAGGCGGGGCTCGACGAAATGGTGATAGATTCCCATTCCGATCTCGTAGAGCTGGAGCAAGAGCGGATTGTGCTGCACGCGATCCCACAGCGCGATGCGTCGTTTGATACGTGGATCGCGCTCCGGATAGCCTTTGCCCAGGTATTTCGAGTAGAAACGCAAGTGGATGATGCCGGACTCCATCTTCTGGAGGCTGGCAATATCGAAACCATGGCTTTGCAGCCGACTCAACACGGCACTGGGGAGCTCTAGACCCACGTGCCCGTCAGTCTCGACGAAGTTCAGGTGATACAGGCCTGAATCCTGCTTACCGTACCGAACAAATTCGTGCTGGCTGTCAGTCTCTATCAGATTGATGAATTTGCCGCCGGGTTTGAGTACCCGCGCCACCTCTCGGAGCGCGTCGTCCTTGGACTCCAGGGGAATGTGCCCGAGCACGTGCGACGTGACGACCGAATCAAACGCCGCGTCGGGGAACGGAAGCCGTGCCATATCCGCCTGAGCTACCTGGTCGTAGTGGCGAGCGCAATCCGACAGCGCCGACCAGCATGGATCGACGCCGGCGATATAGCTGGCGCCAGCCGAAAACCATTCCTTGCCACGTCCACAGCCCAGGTCGAGCACTGACTCGCCGGCTCGCAAATGGCGCCGGAAGAACTTCCATTCTCGCCACGAATAGTAAGGAAGGACCTTGAGGATGGCGCCCTTCAAGCCGGGTGGATTCGTAACGTACGGAATGTGCTCCGCGGCGTAATCTTCGTAGAACTCCTCACCCTTGAAGAACACTGGCACGCCATCACGCAAGGGATACTGCTTGCCGCAACCCGCGCAGTCGAGATGGTCCGCGGAACCCTGCAAAGGACTCTTGCAAGCGGGACAAACGAGTTGAACCATGCGAGTCATGTCTCCTCGGTGATGTGCGCGACCGGGCTCAGGCTGGCGGCCTGCGCCGTTACACGACGGGTTGATGAATCGGCAGATCGCGCGCTTTGTCCGGCCGCGATCGACTCCAGTGCGCGAAGCGTGAGGCGCGCGGTGCGCTCCCACGTGAAGGTTGCGCTCCCAGCGAGGGCGCGTTCCTCCAAACGCTGACGCAGCGGGTGATCGGTGAGCACCTCGGCCATCGCCTCGCACAAGTGACGTGGTGTGGGGCTCGGTGCACAGTGGGCGCCCTCGAAGAGTCCCTCCCGCAGCGCCGGATGGTCGAGTGTCACAACAGCCCGCCCGCACGACATAGCCTCCATGATCGTGAAGGAAAAGCCTTCGTGGTCGGTCGGCAACACGTACAGCTCGGCCCCGTTGTAGAGCAGGGGCATATCGTCGTGACCGGCGAAGGGAACGTGGATGATGTCGCCGGAGCAGCCGCTGGCCGAAATGTGCCGGCCGACACCGATGTTCAGATAGTCCGGCCCGACGATCAGCAGCTTGTGCGGGAGCCGATACTGCTTCTTGAGCTGAGCGAACCCCTGGATAAGCTCGGGCACGTGCCGCCGACGCGAGAGTTTCCCGGCGAACAGCACCATCGGCGAGTCGCCCACTCCGTATTTGTGCTTGACAGCGTCGAGCAGGGCCTGGTTCGAAATCGGGTGGAACCGCTCCTCCGCGGCGGGATAGACTACCTGGACCTTGCTGGAAGCGATGTCGAAGTAGCGCACCATGTCGCGTTTGGCCGATTCCGAGATAGCCAGCACCAGGTCAGCTCGTCGCGCGCTGGGCTTGTTGAAATACGAATACCGGAACCGATACCACCAGGGAAACGATCCCTTCAAACCATCGTAGATTCCCAGATTGGTGATGACGCAGCGCCCTGGATAGGCCAGTGGCATCGTGTATGACGGGCAGAACAGCACGTCGTCCTGGCGAGCGGCCAACGGAAGAGCGACCTGTTCCCACAAGAGTCCTTCGACAGGCGACGGCACCATGCGGCT
>DASVZE010000262.1:0-5697 GCA_036391775.1 Chloroflexota bacterium
TCAGGAGGTGTACTGAAACTGGTGCGGGGATTGCTTTCGAGAGCGCCGGCGCGCCACCACCGCGTACTGCAGCAGGCAGACAACGAGCGAAGCGAGACAGGCAGTCGCCCACAGGGCGTATGAATCAGCGCCGTGAGAAATTGCGCACGCGCCGACGCATTGAGGCGTTTCTAGGAGAACCCACGTACGATATGCCACTACCAGCCAAAGTGCAAAATGCGGCCATAAGCCTGTGACTGGATCAAGATGCTGGTTCAACTGTCGCTCTACCCGTTTCGATCCACCTGGTTCCCGGCCGGTGCCTCACTTGCCTTGCCGATCGCCAGCACAAATGCCAGCGCCATCAAGGACACAACTCCGGGAAGGATGAGAATAACTGCCAATTCGCTCACAGGCTCCTCCAAACGATCGGGCTGGTGTCGCGCTCTGCAACTCACTATGGCGCAGACATCGAACGCCGACAATGTGCCGTGAAGTGAGTTCGCGGCGGCGCGCCCTTATGTCGAGATCACACGATTCCCGCAAAGAAGAGGGCGACGAGACCTCCCTAGAGGACCACCTTTCCACGGCTGAAGGTCAGCTTTCCCCACGAACTCGCAAATCCATCCACGGATTTGCTCACCCGGGGCTCAGCCCTCTTGACGCGAGCGGTATAGTTAGTGAGTGTGCACTAACGATCGAAGGCGTGGGTTGTCATCCTTCAAGACCTTCGCAACGGAATCCGCAACTCCTAACCCTACGCGTATGACCGTTGAGCGGACTGAGTGGATGGTCGGATGAGAGAGGAGATCAAAATCGATGTTCGCGAGATTCGGAACGTTCATGTACCGCCGACGCTGGTACGTCATCGGACTGTGGGTACTTGTATTGTTCCTCTCTGTTGGGCTGGCCAGCCAGGTTGGGAGTGTTCTGGGTCCCGGTGACTTCACAATCGGAGGAAGCGATTCTATCAAGGCTTCCGCGGTTCTCGACACAAAGTTTCACCAGAGCGACGCGCGCACCAGCCTCATCGTTCTTAAGAATCTGCACGGCACGATAGCCGATATGACTTTTCAACGGGATGTCGCTGCCGTGGTGGGGAAGATACGGGCGGATCGTGCGCTGCGTATCGAATATCTTGACGATCCTCTGCAAACTCATAACAAGCAGCTTATTAGCCGGGACCGCCGCGCGGTGATCATTCTATTTTCCAGCCGATTGCCTGAGGCTGACATACAGGCCCAAATCGGCCGCCTGCGGACCTTGGTCCATACGCGTGGCATACAGAGCTACGTTACGGGAACACCCGCGTCACAGGAGGACTACGCGGTCCAGGCCCAGAACGATTTGCAAAAGGGCGACAGTATCACGGTTCCCGTTCTCCTCATCATTCTGCTGGTTGTCTTTGGCAGCATCGTGGCTGCCGGGCTTCCCCTCGTTCTCGCTGCCTGTTCCATTTCTGTCAGCCTGGCTCTGGTCTACATATTCGCCCATTACGTCACGTCGTCGGTCTATGTCGCCAACGTCGTGGAGGTGTTGGGGCTCGGCGTCTCCATCGACTACTCTCTCTTTATAGTGTCGCGTTTCCGCGAAGAGCTAGCACGCTCCAGCGGCGATCGTGAGGCAGCAATCGTCCAAACCATGCAGACGACCGGACGAGCCGTTTTCTTTTCCGGCCTGACGGTAGCTATCGGACTTTCGTCGCTTTTCTTCACCGGAATCTCGTTCACCGTGTCCTTGGGACTTGGCGGCATGCTGGTGCCGCTCTGCGCTCTATTGGTCGCGATGACGCTTCTCCCCGCGTTGCTTGGTGTACTTGGTCCTCGTGTCAACTTCCGGGCACGGCATTGGATCATGGTCCGGACCGGCGTGAGGCGACAGGAGCCGGTCAGAGACCAGACACCCGCGTACGAGCACTCAGACGGTGGTATCTGGCAACGACTGGCGCTCTTCACTATGCGCCGGCCGATAGTCACCGGTGCGATAGCGCTGGCGATTCTGCTCCTTCTTGCAGCGCCGGCTACGCAATTACAGCTGGCCTACGGTGGGCTCAAGAATCAGCCGAAGAACGTCGAGTCGGTGGCAGGATTCATTTACATGCAGTCCCACTTTCCTTCGTCTCCTGATCCAACGTCTATCGTCTTGCAGCCATCGGGTTCGCGATCCGTCTTGTCTCGACCGGTTCAAGCAGGCATACGATCTCTGGAACAGGCATTGCGCCGCGATCCGGAAGTCGTCTCGGTGACCGGACCCACCGACTATCTGCCGGCGGGAGCGACACCTACGCCCGGCCAGCTCAAGCAGGTCATTGGACGATTCATCAGCCCTGACCGGGGAACGGCCCTCATCACGGTCGTGCCACGTCATGAGGTTGGAACAAGTGCCAATGAGCGCATGGTGCGACGCATTCGAATCCTGGCTCACGGCTTTGAAGCCGGGGCATTAAACGGCACCAATATATTCGTAGGAGGGGCAGCTGCCGGCTATATCGACTGGAACGATGCGCTCTACTCCAAGTTTCCCTTCGTAATTGCGCTGGTGCTCATTCTTACGTATGGTTTCCTGTTCTTCGCCTTCCGGTCCGTCTTTCTTCCGCTGAAGGCTGTCTTGCTCAACCTCCTTTCAGTGGGAGCCGCATATGGGGTTCTCGAGCTTGTATTTCAACAAGGACTCGCCCATACGCAGCTTGGCTTCGTCCCTGAGGACGGGATCGCACCGTGGGTCCCGGTCTTTCTCTTCGCGTTTCTGTTCGGACTGTCGATGGACTACGAGGTCTTTCTCATCAGTCGTATCCGAGAGAGGTGGCTCTTCACCGGCTACAACCGGGAAAGCGTGGCATTTGGCCTGGAGAGGACGGGGCGCCTTATCACCTCCGCGGCGCTCATCATGGTCGTCGCGTTCAGTGGTTTCCAGATCGGACACGAAATTCAGCTGCGAGAGTTCGGCTTCGGATTGATGGCAAGTGTTGCGATTGATGCCACCTTGATTCGGGTCATTCTCGTCCCTTCGATAATGGAGCTCATGGGCAAATGGAACTGGTGGGTTCCGGACCGCCTGCGGACATGGCAGAAACACGGCGTCATGGAAGGAGACACAGAAACCGAGACGTTGGCAAAGCCGGAGCCGGCAGGCGCGAGCTAGACTGATTCCTTCCCTGCCAGGGCGGTCGAAAAGGGTTCAACCGGTCGGGCCGATCGGCACGCGACGGCAGCCAGGCCATCTGCGAAGGGCGGACGTACCACACCACGTTCGGTGATTATGGCCGCTATAAAGCGTGCCGGCGTCACGTCGAACGCCGGGTTTGCGGCGTCAATTCCCTCCGGAGCCACCCGCTTCCCGGCGAACGTAGTGACTTCGTCCGGATTGCGCTGCTCGATGGGGATCAAATCCCCCGACGCGGTAGCGAGGTCGACAGTCGAGGTCGGCGCGACAAAGTAAAACGGGATGTCGTGCGCGTGTGCCAGGACGGCCGCTCCGTACGTCCCGATCTTGTTGGCTGCGTCCCCATTAGCCACGATACGATCCGCACCGACCATCGCTACATCGACGTCCCCGCGGGCCATGAAGTAGCCCGCCATGTTGTCGGTGATCAGTGTGAAAGGAATGCCCGCTTGTTGTAGCTCCCAAGCGGTCAAGCGCGCGCCCTGTAGCAGCGGCCGCGTCTCGTCCACCCAAACGTGGACCCGTTTGCCCTGCTCCCATGCCGATCGAATGACTCCCAGCGCCGTTCCATAAGAGCCCGCGGCGAGAGCGCCCGTATTGCAGTGTGTCAGGATTTTTGACCCATCCGGAATGAGCTCGGCCCCGTATTGCCCCATGCTGCGATTTATTTCCTCATCCTCTCTCAGCATGGCGTCGGCCTCAAGAAGCAACGCATTCGCGATCGCGTGCGGCTGACTCTCTGCCTCCTGGCTGAGGATCTTCTGCATACGGTCGAGCGCCCAGAACAGATTCACCGCCGTGGGGCGAGTCGACCCAAGAACTGCCATAGCCGCTTCAAGCGCTGACCGAAAACGATCTCCCGTTACTCCGGCGCTGGCGAGAGATCGTGCGCCCAGCACAGTGCCGTACGCGGCTGCCAGTCCAATTGCCGGGGCGCCGCGAACGCGCAACGCCTTTATCGCTTCAGCTACCGCTTGAATGTCACGGCACTCGACAAGGGACGGCTCAAGCGGCAAGCGCGTTTGGTCGATAAGCCAGAGAGACCCCTCTTTCCACTCGAGCGTGTTCATCTCCCCTCCGTATCTACTGATTGAGCATCCGCCAGCCGGCTAAGAAGACCGCGGATCAAAGTGATGAAAGTGTCTCGAACCGCAGCCGCCGTTTCGATGACCTCCTGCTCGTCCAGCTTTTGCGGCAGAATACCTGCAGCCATGTTGGTAATACATGAGATGGCGAGCACCCGCAATCCCGCGTGCCGTGCAGCGATAACCTCCATCACCGTCGACATGCCGACAGCGTCCGCGCCAAGTGAACGAGCCATCCGAATCTCCGCAGGCGTCTCATAGCTAGGACCAAGAAGACCCAGATAGACACCCTCGGCCAGCTTGATGTCATGCTGCGCCGCGACCGAGCGGGCCAGTGCCTGAAGGTCCGGATCGTAGGCGTATGTCATGTCCGGAAACCTGACACCAAGAGAGGGCTGATTCTCTCCCACCAGTGGGTTTCGGCCGGTGAGATTAATGTGATCGGTTATGAGCATGAGCGCGCCGGCGTCCAAATCGGTCCGGACACCGCCCGCGGCGTTGGTGATGATCAGAGTCTGTGCCCCAAGGGCACGCATGACCCGCACCGGGAACGTCACCCTTTGTGCCGAGTAGCCCTCATAAAGGTGAACGCGGCCGGCCATGACCACCACGGCCTGTCCATTGAGGTGCCCAAGGACGAGCCGGCCGGCGTGGCCCGGAGCGGTCGACTGCGGGAAATAGGGGATAGCCCCATACGGGATAGATGCAACAGCGTGAACGTCATCCGCGAGCGAGCCCAATCCAGAGCCGAGCACGATGCCGACCGTGGGCATCAGCTGAACTCGAGAGCGAATCGTTTCAACAGCGTCGGCCACGTGATCCGCTATCGTGTCATGGCCGGTATCCGTGACCTGATTCGTCACTCAGGAGCCCGTCGTGGAACGCGCGGAGGAGCACCTCGCAATAGTCGGCTCGCTTGAACGCGCACTCTTGGCGTTTCAGGCGGGCAGATATTCGCTAATAAAAACGATGAAAGTCCCATGGCACGCCACACAGTATCACGCGCCCTGAGCAACTGAGCTATCAGTCAAGGGCCGGTCTCGACGCTGAATCGCAACTGCTAGCTCGGCGCCGAAGAGGAAGATGATGCCCGATAACCAGATCCAGAGCATGACGATGACGCTAGCCGCGAGCGGACCGTAGACTCGGTTGTACGTGCCCACCTGGAGGACCCACCAGGCGAAACCCAATTTAGTTAGCCCCCACATGGCGGCCGCGGATGCCGCCGCGACCACTGCGCCTGTTCGGTCAACCTTGCATGTTGGGGTCAATATGTAGAGCGCCGTGAACAAACAGACATCAAGCGCGTAAATGGGCAAAATCCCCGTCCACCCAAGGTCGAGAGCATGTGGTACGTGGAGAACTTGCAGCATTTCTCCCCAGGCCCAAGATGCCGAGAGCGATGCTATGGCAAACACGACGACCCACAGTGTCACGCCGAGCCCGCGAAGCTTTGCAATCCAGAAGGGAC
>DASVZE010000263.1:0-5397 GCA_036391775.1 Chloroflexota bacterium
GGCGTCACTGTGACATGCGGCGGCAGCGACGGTCTGGATGCCTGGTACGCGATGTTCAGCGCCACTGCACGGCGCGACGGCTTCAGTATTCACGGGCTCGATTACTACCGTCTCGTCCTGGATGAACTGCAGCCACGCGGCATGGCGACGCTGTTGCTTGCCCATCACGAGGGTGATCTACTGGCCGGCATCGTCGTATTCCGCTTTGGCGCTACGGCGCAGTATATGTACGGAGCCTCGAGCAATCAGAAGCGCAATTTGATGGCGCCTTATCTGGTCCAGTGGGAGGGAATGCGCTGGGCCAAGGAGAACGGGTGTACGCTGTACGACCTCTGGGGCATACCAGATAGGCTCGAAGAAAACGAGGATCTCTGGGGTGTGTACCGGTTCAAGCAAGGCTTCGGCGGCAACCTTGTGCGATATGTAGGAGCCTTTGACCTGGTGCGCTCGCCCTTGCAACACGTGGCACTCGAAAGGGTCGCGCGGCCCGCGTTCAAGCACGTCGCGCGATTCGGTGCGCAGCGGGCACAATTAAGCTGATTTTCTCGAGGAGACACCTGTGCGTCTGTCCCAGATGGTTGCCTCGCTCGATTCCTGCCGCGTATTCGGTGAGCAGGAGATCGAGATCGACGCCATAGCGTACGACTCTCGCAGCGTATCGCCCGGAACGTTGTTTGTTGCTGTACCTACGGTGGGAGGCGCGGCGGACACCGGTGGTCACCGTTTTATCGAGCAAGCAAGGCAACGAGGCGCCTCCGCTGTCGTAGTACAGACTGACAGCCCCCTTGACGGCATCACGCGTGTGCAGGTGCCCGATTCACGGGCTGCGCTCGGGAGTCTGGCGGCGGAGTTCTATCGGCATCCTTCTCGCCGCCTCAAGCTGTACGCCGTTACCGGCACGGACGGCAAGACGACAACCACATACCTCCTGGAGCAAATCTTTCGTCATGCGGGGATGCGAACGGGCATGCTGGGAACGGTCCTGACCAGAATTGGAGAGCAGGTCGAGCACAACGTTGACCGCATGACCACACCTGAATCGCTTGATCTGCAGCGCCACTTGCGGACGATGGTGGACGCGGGAGTGACGCACGCAGCAATCGAAGCCTCCAGTCATTCGTTAGCCCTGGAGCGTTTACGTGGCTGCTCCTTTGCCGCCTGCGCCATTACCAATATCACCAGCGATCATGTCGAGTTTCATGGATCGTGGCAGGCATACTTCGAAGCCAAGGCACGTCTTTTCACCGGACTAGCCCCGGACCAGCCGGCGATATTGAACGTCGACGATTCGAGCTACGAGGCTCTGTCTCGCGTCATCAAGGGACCGATCGTGACCTACGGCATGACGTCCGAAGCCGAGGTTCGCGCGACCTCTCTTGAGCCCGGCGGCCGCGCTACACGTTTCCTGCTTTGCCACGCTAGCCGGGAGCAGCCGGTAGACCTCCGCCTGGTCGGCACCTTCAATATATCGAACGCCCTGGCGGCGGCGAGCCTCGCCCTGAGCGACGGCCTGCCTCTGGACGCGGTGGCTGACGGATTGTCGGCGGCCGAGGCGCCACCGGGCCGCATGCAGCGCGTCGAGGCCGGTCAGCCCTTTGAGATAGTCGTCGATTACGCGCACACGGTTCACGCCTTTGAGACGACGCTGGCTACCTTGCGTGGACGTGCCGGCCCTAACAGCCACCTGATTGCTGTTTTTGGCGCGGCCGGTAACCGGGACCGCCAAAAGCGGCCGGTGCTCGCTCAGCTGGCGCGCCAATACACCGATTTCTTTATCGTGACTAACGAGGACCCATTCGATGAAGATGCACATCACATCCTTGACGAGATCATCTCTGGCGTATCACCGGAGGATGAAGGAATCCGTTACATGTGCGAGTTCGACCGGCAACATGCAATCGAGCGCGCCGTAGAACGGGCGCGACCGGGAGACACGCTGGTCATATTGGGAAAGGGACACGAGAGGAGCATTGTCGCTGGCGCCGTCAGGCTGCCATGGAGCGACGTAGCGGCTGTCGAGCGTGCTCTGGGAGTAAATGCCCGGTGAAATGCGCCGTTATCTGCAACCCTAACGCCGGCAAGGGCGGGGAGCGAAGCCTTGAACCGGCCCTCCACGTATTCCAGAATGCCGGATGGGATCTGTCCGTTTCTTACACGTCAGCTCCGGGAGACGCAACGCGCATGGCCCAGCATGCTGTGGCGGAGCAAAAAGACGCTGTCTTGATCGCCGGGGGAGACGGAACCATCAATGAAGCGATACAGGCGCTTGCCGGAAGTGAGACAGCGCTCGGATATCTCCCCTATGGAACGGTCAATATCTGGGCGCGCGAGCTCGCGATTCCCCTCGATCTTTCGTCCGCCGCGGGTACGATCTTGAACGGCCGAATAGAGCGCGTCGATCTGGGCTGCGCCAATCGCCGTTACTTCCTGCTCATGGCCGGCATCGGCTTCGACGGCGAGGTGGTGCGGCGAGCCAGATCTCTGGAGCGGCACAAGGGACGTCTCGGTATCTTGCCATACATTGCGAGCGGCCTTTCGGCCATCCCAACCTATCGCGGGGCCGACATCGAGCTGCGCTTCGATGGGGTCATCCGCCGGGTTCAGGCACTCATGCTGATCCTGGGAAATACCAGACTATATGGTGGCTTCTTTCATCTGACGCCTAACGCGGTAGTAAACGACGGGTGGCTGGATGTGTGTGTGGTGAAGGGCCGCGGTCCATTTGCTCTGGCTCGCCAGTCGATACCTGTATTGGTCTCACGCTCCGTCTCTTTCTCCGATGTTGACCTGTTTCGCGTGCGGGCAATGGAAGTCCAGACGGACGTCCCACTGCCTTTCCAGCTGGACGGTGAGCTGGCCGGAACTACTCCAGTAGAGTTCCGGGTGGAACCACGTGCGCTGAAGGTCATTGTTCCCCAACAATTTGTGTCGAGTCTTATCGCCTAGAGGGAGATACCTGTGAGATTGACCGTCGTGGGCCTCGGATTAGGTGTTTGGGAGTCGCTCACCGCCAAGGCCATTGCCACGCTGCACGATGCATCTGAGGTATACGCGTTCGCCACGCATGATCTGGAATCAATCCACTCGCATCTGCCGGATACTGCCGTCAGGGCGCTGCATACCGAGGACAACGCACGCGACATCGCCGGTTCTCTTGAGCGCGAGGCTGAGCAGATAGTCGATCTTGCTCGCGGCGGAGGGGCGGCCGTCTTCGCCGTCCCCGGCACCCCCCTGGAGGGAGGGCTTTCGTTGCGACTTGCTCTGCAGCGGCTGGAGCGGAGCGGAAACGAGGCGCATCTAGTACATGGAGTCAGCCTGTCGAACTCCCTACCGGCGGAGTGGCCCGACGGGCGATGGGTAGAGAAACTCGATGGCGCTCAGGTTGCGCTCCTGGGGCAAGAGAATGCACTGGGCGAAGTTCCCGGACTGGCGGCCCGCCTGCCCTGGAGAGCGCCGGTTCCAACTGCTACTTTGCTTATTACCGGCGCGCGTACGGCGTGGATGGAGTCGATTGCCCGCTGGCTGGGCCGATTTTATCCGCCTGAGCATACGGTTCTGCTTGTCTCCGGCGCGCATACCTCAGCGGGGCGTCGCGACGAGATCCCACTGAGCGAGCTCGGGAAAACTGTGGTAGCCGACGCTTACAGCGTCCTGGCAATTTCGCCGCTGGCCGAGATGAACAACCGGCGGACCTTTTCGGGCTTGATGGAGCTGACCAGGACGCTACGCGCGCCGGGTGGCTGTCCCTGGGACCGGGAGCAGACACACGCCAGTCTCAAGCCACACCTGCTGGAAGAAGCGTATGAGGTTATCGATGCTCTGGACAGCGGGGATCCGGAGCTGATTGCCGAGGAGATGGGAGATCTGCTGTATCAGATCGCCATCCATAGTCAGGTGGCTGCCGAGCACGGCACGTTTGCCATCGAGGATGTGATCTCAAACATCATGTCAAAGCTCATCGGCCGGCATCCCCACGTCTTCAGTGATCTGGAGCTGGAGAGCGCGCAGGATGTACTTCATGTCTGGGAGAGCTTCAAGCAAAAGGAAAAGCCAGCGCGATCGTCCATTTTGGAGCAGATTCCGCGAGGCTTACCGGCGCTCCCTCAGTCGAACCTGATGCAGAAGCGGGCAGCTAATGTGGGCTTCGAATGGCCCAGCTATCGCGAGGTCATCGCCAAGGTCGAAGAAGAGCTGAGCGAGCTTCAGGAAGAAGTGGAGGAGCAGGCACCGCGAGAGGCACAACGCGAGGAGTTTGGCGACATTCTCTTTGCCTTGGTGAGTCTCGCGCGTCACCTCAAGCTTGATCCCGAGGAGGCGCTGCGGACGGCAAATCGGAAGTTCGCCGCGCGCTTCTCTCTGGTGGAATCACAGGCGTCGGCCTCGGGCAGAGTGCTGCGAGATCTATCACCCGAAGAGCTAGATGGATTGTGGGAGCGGGCCAAACAACAGACGCTGTCGCATTAAGCAGTTCATGCCTCGGACGCGCTGTGTTGCCTGGACCGGGACTCGCATAGCATGCCATGACAGCAGGCGGCGCTCTCGCCGCCTTTGGTGCATGGTGTACCATTTAGGCAGCCAAGAGGCTACTCTGGGCGCCATGAACGCCTGGGCAGAATAAGGGAGTCATACATGGCAGTGCTAGCTGTCGCCGCCCTGGTGGCCGGTGGGCTCATAGGGGCGGCAATTGTTTATTTCCTGCTGAAGGGTCGTACCGCGACAAACGCGGAGGAAACTCGGGAGGAAAGCGCTCGCATCCTGGCGGATGCTGAAGCGCAAAAGCGGGAAATCGTTCTTGAAGCAAAGGACGAAGCCCATAAGGTGATCGCCGAAGCGCAGCAGGACGCGCGCGAACGACGGTCGGAAGTTCAGCGCATGGAGCGCAGGATCCAGCAGAAGGAGGAAAACCTCGACCGCAGACTGGAGGGGCTGGAAAAGCGCGAGCGCGGTTTGACTCAGCGCGAGGAGGAGATCGAGCAGCGTCGCGGCAAAATCGACGAGCTTATTGCCGAGCAACAGCATGAACTGGAGCGAGTGTCGGGATTGTCGCGCGACGAAGCAGCCGAGATGTTCATGCGCTCTGTCGAGTCAGAGATGCGCGACCATGCCAATCGATTGGTAAGGCAAATCGAGGCTCAAGCCAAAGAGGAAGCCAACGAGAGAGCCCGCAAGCTCATCACCACCTCGATTCAACGGTGGGCATCGGATCAGGTCTCCGAGTCGTCAGTCTCGGTCGTACCGCTTCCCGGCGAGGAGATGAAAGGGCGGATTATCGGCCGCGAAGGCCGCAATATCCGCGCCCTGGAAATGGCGACCGGCGTCGATCTGATCATCGACGATACCCCCGAGGCGGTCATCCTCTCGGGATTCGATCCGGTTCGCCGCGAAATAGCCCGCAAT
>DASVZE010000264.1:0-3983 GCA_036391775.1 Chloroflexota bacterium
CCGTCGTCCTTCCTCTTCGCGCGTTCCAGCCAGGCGAATGGCAATCGGGACGCGAATATCGAGCGTGCCTGCCGCCTCAAGTAATCCCCGTGCCACCTCGTCACCGCGCGTGATGCCACCAAAAATGTTCATCACGATGCCCTCGACCTTGTCGTCCAGCAGGACGGTTTCGATAGCTCGCCGCACGACATCAGCCCGCGCTCCCCCACCGATATCAAGGAAGTTCGCCGGATTTCCGCCCACGCTCTTTATTATGTCAAGAGTCATCATGACCAGACCGGCTCCGTTGCCGATCACGCCAATATTGCCGTCAAGCTTTACGTAGGGCACTCCTTGCTCGCTGGCCACACGCTCGACGGGATCTGCAATTGCTTCCAGACGGTACTGCGCCAGATCTTGGTGTCGATACAGCGCGCTGTCGTCCAGATCGACTTTTGCATCCGCGGCAATGGCGCCGCCGCCTTCTGTGACGGCGAGCGGATTGATCTCGGCTAACAGAGCGTCGTTCTCCACGCTTATCCGGTACAGGCCGCCAATGATGCGCTGGAGGTCTTTGAGAGCCGCCGGTTCAAGTCCCGCCCGGAAAATTGCGTCTCGGACCTGGTAGTCGAGAAGCCCGTACGCCGGATCGATCCACGTGCGTACGATGGCGTCCGGATCGGACGAGGCGACATCTTCGATGTCCACTCCCCCGAGTGCGCTCAGCATCAAGATGAAACGGTGCTGGGCACGATCCAGTGTGATGCCGGCGTAATATTCCCTGGCAATGTGGACCTGCTGCTCAATAAGCACCTTCTCAACCGTCAGTCCCTTGATGTCCATACCAAGAATCGCTTGCGCGGCGGCGCGCGCTTCTTCAGGTGATGACGCGACCTTTATTCCGCCGGCCTTACCGCGGCCACCCACAAGCACCTGGGCCTTGACCGCGACCGGACCAAGCTTGCGCGCGATCTCGGCTGCCTGCTCGGGCGTCTCTGCTACTTCTCCCGCCGGCACTGGAACACCGACCTGGCGCAGCAGAGATTTGCCCATATACTCTTGCAGTTTCAATGGGCCTCTCCTCCGTATCCCCTTTGAGAGTCGCCCCATTATGCCTGTTTCCGCCGTTGATATAATTCGGCACCCTGGGTGCGGTCGGTGAGGAGGGGGCTTTTGTGACATCTGATGCTGCCGTCGATGAGCGCACGCTCGATCGTCTACTCCGTCGTGTAACGAAGCCCGCACGCTATGTCGGCGGCGAATGGAACTCTGTGACCAAGGAGTTTTGTGACGTCGATGTGCGCGTAGCGCTGAGCTACCCGGACTCCTACGAAATTGGCGTCTCAAACCAGGGTTTACAGATCTTGTATTCCTTGCTCAATGCACGGCCCGACGCGCTGTGCGAGAGAGTCTACGCGCCGTGGCCCGACATGGAACGTGAACTGCGAGCAGCAGGTATGCCACTGTTCAGCCTGGAGGGCAAGCGTCCATTGAACGCGTTCGACCTGGTCGGATTTTCTCTCGGCTACGAGACTGTCTATACCAATGTCCTGACAATGCTCGATCTCGGCAGAGTTCCATTGAGATCCTGCAATCGAGACGAGGATAACCCGATCGTTGTGGCGGGCGGCCATTCCGCCTACAACCCGGAGCCCATGTCGCCGTTTATCGACGCCTTCTGCATCGGAGAAGGCGAAGAGGCGATCGGCGAGCTGGTTGACTGCGTGAAAGAACACAAAGCGCGTGCGGGTGCGTATCGCCGGGCGGATTTACTGAAGGCTATTGGCGAGATACCCGGGTGGTACGTCCCGTCCCACTACCAAGCTGACTATCATCCGGATGGGACGTTGAACTGCCTATCCGGCGGCAGGGCTCCCGTACGCAAGCGCTTCGTGGCGGACCTGAAACCGGAGTTTTATCCGGAGCGTCCCGTGGTCCCGTCGATGCGTCCGGTCCACGCCCGGGCTCAGATTGAAATTGTGAGGGGATGCACCAGAGGCTGCCGGTTCTGCCAGGCAGGAATGGTCACCAGACCCGTACGAGAGCGATCGCCGGAAGAGATCAAGCGGCTGGCTGCGATTGCGATGAAGAACACCGGCTATAACGAGCTGTCATTACTGTCGCTGAGTAGCAGCGATCACAGCGAGATCGATCGAGTCGTGCAGTCAGCGGCGAACGAATACTGTGCCGAGGGGGTGTCAGTCGCCTTACCATCTCTTCGTATCGAGTCTTTCTCCGTCGGTCTCGCGGACGCCATAAAGGAGGGTAAACGCTCCGGGTTTACCTTTGCTCCGGAGGCTGCAACGGAACGTCTGAGGCGCGTCATTAACAAGGTGATTCCCGACGATCGCTTACTCGAAACAGCCGACGCCGTCTACCAGCGTGGCTGGCGAACGATCAAGCTGTACTTCATGATCGGGCTGCCCACCGAGTCTGACGACGACGTGGTGGCGATTTGTGATCTCGCCAAACGCGTGCTTCAAATCGGCCGCAAGTACCATGGCCGGGCGGCGGCCGTTAATGTCGGCGTCTCCACCTTTGTTCCGAAAGCGCACACTCCTTTCCAATGGGCGGCGCAGGAAAGCCGCGAGACGGTCGAGAGACATCAGGCAATCCTGCGGAAAGAGTCACGCGTTCCGGGCTTCAAGATAAGCTGGAATGACTATGACAACAGCGAGATAGAGGCGGTCCTATCGCGAGGCGATAGACGCATTGCCAACGTCATCGAGCGAGCGTGGTTGTTGGGCGCCCGCTTTGACGGATGGCGCGAGTGGTTTCGCTACGATCTCTGGAAGCAAGCCATGGCGGAAGAAGGCCTTGATACTGAGTGGTACTGTCGCCGTGCACGGGGCGAGCACGAGGTGCTTCCCTGGGACCATATTCACGCGGGAGTCAGCAAGTCATTCCTGTGGCAAGAATGGCAAAAATCTCTTGACGCCGGTATGAGTGACGACTGTCGCTACGGCAAATGTCTGCGGTGCGGCACCGATCCACGCGCGTGCGGGGACGCGCATCGCATTCGAAAGACGGTTCGCATCGAGCTGAAGCAACAACGGCAAGTAGCCTCGTCCTAGGTGAGTGACAGGTTGATCCTTGCAGAGCGCCCCACATCGCGTTCTCCCGACGTGATGGTTAGCCGCCGTGTCAGAGAGGCTATTGAGCAAAAGCAGCCCGTCGTCTCACTCGAAACGGCGGTCGCCACGCACGGGCTTCCGGCGCCGCACAATGTCGGTGCGCTGAGCGATATGGCACGCGAGATCGAGTCGAAAGGTGTCGTGCCTGCGATCTGCGTCGTGGACCGGGGACAGCTGGTGGTGGGCGCTGAGCTGGACCGGATACAGGCACTAACAGGTGATCCACAGATCGAAAAGCTATCCGTCCGAGATGTGGGACGAGCTGTTGCTCTGGGACGGTCAGGTGGACTGACGGTCTCGGGCACGCTTCTCGCCAGCGAGCTTGCCGGTATCACCGTGTTTGCCACGGGAGGGATTGGAGGTGTCCATCTCGGCTCCGATAGCTCGTGGGACGTCTCCTCCGACCTTCAAGAGCTATCACGCCGCCGAACTGTGACCGTGTGCGCAGGGGCCAAATCAGTACTCGACTTACCCCGTACACTGGAAGTTCTGGAGACACTTGGCGTGCCGGTACTCGGCTTTGGCACGAGCACCTTTCCGGCCTTCTTTCTTCGGACCAGTGGGCTGTCAGTGAACCGAATCGCGTCTCCTGGAGACATTGCGGCCGTGGCCCTTGCGCACTGGTCCCTGGGATCAGCCACCAGTGTGGTAGTGGCAAACCCGTTGTCAGAGGATGACGCGGTGTCTCCAGGACGATGGACTTACTGGCTAAACGAAGCAAACGAGACAGCCCATCGTGCCGGCATCACAGGACAGGCCGTCACTCCATTTCTTTTGGACCACATCGTGCGCTCCAGTAAGGGAGAGACAGTTCGAGCGAACCTCACCTTGCTGCGACACAATGCAGCGCTCGCAGCGGACATTGCAATT
>DASVZE010000265.1:0-2028 GCA_036391775.1 Chloroflexota bacterium
TCTTGCGGCCGAACCGTGGTTTCTGGGCGGCCCACCATCTTGCGACCGCTCCCACGACATCCTTGCGATTCTGCTGCCTCAGCAGCCATTTCTGGAACGGCACAAAGCCATGGTCATTCTCGTTGCTCATAGTTCTGGTTACTGGTTGCGTCCCTCTGAGTGGTGTATGAGATTCGGTGTCGCTGTCTCCGATGGCTGTCCGATCGAGCTTGCTTCGATTGGTTGCTAGCGGGCCAGCAGAGCGTCATCCTGGACGGAGGGCTGGCCCATGGCAGTCTGGCTCACCTGCTTCCGTGCGACCTGCCATTCGTCGTGCTGCTCCATGAGCACCGCTCCGACCAGGCGGATCACTGCCTGATCGTTGGGGAAGATCTGCACGACGTTGGTTCTCCGCTTGATCTCCGCGTTCAGCCGCTCCAATCCATTGGTCGAGGCTAAGAGCGGCCAGAGGCGTTGCGGTTGATGCATATGGGCGAGCACGTCCTCTTTGGCTTCCTGCATCAGGCGAGCGACGTCCGGGGCGACCTTCTCTAGCTGCTCTCTTACGGCATCCCACTGTTTGGCCGCCGCCTGAGCGTCAGGCTGCTGGAAGGCGGTGGCGACCAGCGCTTTGACAAAGCCCTTCTGCTCCTTCCTGCAGTGGGCCAGCAGGTTGCGCATAAAGTGCACCCGGCAGCGCTGCCAGCTCGTCCCCATACAGCGCTTGATCGCTTTGCGGAGGCCCGCGTGGTCGTCAGAAACGACCAACTGCACGCCTCGAAGACCGCGGTCCAACAGAGAGCGGGCAAACGCGCTCCAGAAGCTCTCCGTCTCTGCATGCCCAATCGAGAGGCCCAGCACCTCCCGCCGGCCCGTGTCGCTCAGACCGATCGCCACCACCACCGCCCGATCGACGATGCGGCCGCCCTGACGCACCTTCACATAGGTCGCATCCAGCCAGACGTACGGAAAGTCCCCTTCCAGCGGGCGAGAGAGGAACTCCTTGACCTTCTGATCGATCTCCTGGCAGATGCGGGAGACCTCGCTCTTGGAGATGCCGGAGACCCCGAGCGCCTGAACCAGCTCGTCTACCGACCGCGTGCTCACCCCTTGGATGTACGCCTCCATCACCACGCCCCACAGCGCCTTCTCTACCCGCCTGCGAGGCTCCAGGAAAGAAGGCAGGTAGGCGCCCTGACGCAGCTTGGGGATCGGCAGGAGCAGCGAACCGACCCGCGTGTCCCACGTCCTCTCTCGGTAACCGTTGCGACTGTTCGTGCGCTCCGGCGTCCGCTCGTTATAGCCGGCTCCGCACAGAGCGGCTACCTCCGCGTCCATCACCTCCCCAAGAGCGTGCAACAGGATCTCTCGTACGTGATCCCGCAGCGGGGCAAGCGGTTCATTCGCCAACGAAGGAGCCAACGACTCCTCAAATGCCGCCTCAGCGGCTACACTCTCTTCGGCCATCTTGTCTCCTTTCCGGGTGATTGCCTCGACACCAACCAACCGGAAAACAAGATGGCCTTATCACAGGCAGGCCGTCAACACCAGTCCCTCATACACCATATGACGGGACACAACTCGGTTCGACCGGAATCCCGGCAATGTGATTAGTGCGGGGGGGCGGATTCCTCTCGCTGCGGAGCGCTTCGCGCCGGTCGACACTCAGCCATTTGCTCAATGCCCCTTCGCCCCCGCCAAGGGCCGAACCCTTGTTGTGCATTCGGACCCCCATCCCCTTCCCGTATTCCGGAAAACAAAATGAGGGGCCCGATCAGTTGATCGGACCCCTGCTTGAGAGGGTACTACGCTCGCCGCCGTGCTATTTGTTCGGCGGCAGCATGTGCCGCATGGATTCCTTCTGCTGCTCCGGCGTCATATCGCTCTTCGGCGACCGAAGCGCCTTGAAGCCGAACACGCCGATAATCACGACCAGCACGACCAATACAACGACCACCAGCGGCGTACTTACTTCCTTGCTCATTGTGCTACCTCCACCGTGGCGCCAGATTCCTAGCGGTACGCCTGCGGGATCTCGTTCAGCAGGCA
>DASVZE010000266.1:0-5927 GCA_036391775.1 Chloroflexota bacterium
TGAAGAGGGCTAGCCGGTCTCTCATCTGTAGACTCTCACGCTGCACATTGGGCACTCCCGTACCACCGATTTTTCTGTAACATTCCCGGACATACTGTTACCTGCAGCCTCCGGGTGGCACGATTTCAAAGTAACGCGGGCACATTATGTGCCTCGACGCCGGACTTCACGTTTTTCGGCCAACAGGGCGTGCTCAACGCTTTCCACCGCTCCACCAGCAATCCAACCGCGACCCATTCACCGGTCGACGCAATCAACGCCTTCCCTCGTGAAGCACGCCACCTGATCAGCGGGCCCGAAGTTCGCATGTAGGCCTATCTTCCCTTTTTCACCACAGACGGGAAGGAATGCCGTGTGTACGTCGAGCCGGCTCATGCGATTGTGCAAAAGGCTCCTATCGCCCTTCCCTTCACTCTCCAACGGCGTACTCGTACGTCAGCATCCCCACCGTCAGAAAGATCACATCGTACGCAACCAGCAGCTCCAGCCAGAGACGAATATCCCCATGATCGCTGCCCAGCACCATTCCCGTGGCCTTGACTGCTCCCAGGATGACCGGCACCGTGATAGGCAGCATGAGCAACGGCAGCAATACTTCACGTGCCCGGAGGGACATCGTCAACGCGCCGTACAGGGCCCCGACGGCGGCAAAGCCCAGTGTTCCCAGGGCGAAGACGCCCGCCAACTGCGGTAAATTGCTCCAGAGGTCGAGGTTATAGAGGATGGCCATCAACGGCACCGCCACGATCTCGATCAGCAGCATAATCGCGGCCGTGCCGAGCACCTTACCTATATAGACGGCGCTGCGGTTTCGCGCAATGAGGAGCAGCCCCTCGAACGCGGCGTTCTCCGCCTCCAGCTGATAGGCGCGCCCAAACGCCAGGATTCCCGAGAACAGAAAGGCCAGCCACAGCAGGCCGCCGGCCGATGCCCGTAGCCGCTGCTGATCCGGCCCAAGGGCGAAGGAGAAGATCAACAGCACCATCGCCGCGAAGAAGATCATGGCGTTCAGGCTAGTTCGGCTGCGCGCCTCCAGCAGAAGATCCTTGCGCAAGACCACCCAGGTCTGCTCAACCCACGAACTGCGCATGATCCATCCGGTACGCTGCCGCCGGCCCGGAGTACTGGAGCACTCCGTTGTGCAAAACGGCCACGCGATCCGCAAGCTGGAGCGCCCGCTCGGCGTCGTGCGTGGCAAGTACCACCGCCCTCCCCTCATCTGCCGTCTCCCGGACAATCCGATCCACCAGGTCGGCGCCCGCCGCGTCCAGGCTGTTGTACGGTTCATCCAGCAACAAAAGTCGAGGCCGTAGCAGCAGAGTGCGTCCCAATGCTAGCCTGCGGCGCATGCCGCTAGAGAACGATCGAACGCGGTCGTCTGCATTGCTATCCAGGCCGACCAGGCGCAGCATCTCCCGCAGATCAGCGGCTCGCGGCTTCGCACCGGACATGACGGCGGCAAATCGCAAGTTCTCCATCGCCGTCAGATCTTCGTACAGGTACGTCTCGGATGCAAGCAAGCCCACCGTCTCACGGAGCTGAAGCCGGTCGCGCCTGAAATCCAGACCGAAGATCGATCCCGTGCCGACCGACGGCGCGATGGCTCCCGCCACGATCTTTAGCAGGGTCGTCTTACCTGACCCGTTCGGTCCGAGCAGGGCCAGCGTCTCTCCAGCCTCGAGCCGCAGCGAGATACCGCGCAGCGCCGCCGTGCGGCCGTAGAGTCTGGCGATGCGGTCCAACCGCAGCGCAATCTCGTCTTTCATATCTAGATCATCGTACGGGGAACGAGAGCCGACGGAAACCTAACGGGTCTGGGCTCTGAGTACCCGATCGCTGAATGCCAGCATGAGCACGGCAAAAACCAGGCTCACCAACAGGTCCAGGCTGAGAGGTCCGGGTGCCACGGATCCCGATAGGACATGCTTCAGACTGTCGACCATGTAGGTCGTCGGCACAAGAGCCAGCACCACACGCATGGGTCCCGGAAAATCACCGGAGGGAACGATGCCGAGGAAGAGCACGGCCATCATGGCGAGATTGGCATATGTTGCCGCCAGCTGTTCGTCGCGTCCCGCCAATCCCAGAGTCATGCCGAAACCGGCAAGAGCAATACCCCCGGCAAGTAGAGTCGGCGCGAGCCAGAGAAGTCCGGCAGTCAAAGAGAGTGACAGTCCCAATAAACCAAAGACCTCGCCCGCCTTTACATCAAAGGTGATGGCGTCGTTCGCCAACACAGTATCCCCGTCACGATAGCGATGGCTCCGCCCTCAATCTCAAAACGCGGAGCCATCGTCCGTCAATGCCTGGGCGCAACGGTCCGTGCACGCACGCTCGCGACACTGCTCTTGCCAGGATCGCGAGGTACAGGGAGGTCGTATGGACATCTTTCTTGATCCCACCGTCTACGGCGTCTTCAAAATCGTGGGCGGAGCCATCGCTGCCGTGACGGGAATCCCATTCAATATCGGTCCGATGCCCGACTGAAGCGCAGGCCTGCGCTTCTAACGCCTCGTCAGGCGGCGGCCGCGGAGTCGCTAATTCCTTCGAACAGATCGTCCTCCTGTTCGCCTGGCTGCGGCGCCGGATAGATCCGCTCGAAGTGCTCCACGCCCATAAACTCGGTGAATGCCTCGTCCGGTACCGCAAAGTAGTAAAAGTCTGGGGGAATCTGGGTGCGATGCGCCGCCAACGCTTGCTTCTTTAGATGCGCCACGTTGCGAATATCGATGTGCGCAGTGATCTCCGAGTCAGGTACGCCAAACTCGTCGAAGTTGAAGTCCCCCTTGAGCCAGGGGATACTGAGGCCAAGGGTGCGTAGCCCCTCAACCTGTTGCCGAAATCCCTCGCGCGAGCGACCACCGTAATAGAGCTTCTCCGGCGAACCGGGCTCGCCCAGCAAACTGTTGAACGCGGCAACCGTCACCCGGTTCACCATCACGTGATCCGGATGCTCGTACCCTTTTTCACCGAATTCGTCGTATGTGACGACAACTTGCGGGCGCGTTTCGCGCATGACCGCTGCCAATCTGGCGCCTGCCTCGTCCACCGGAACGTTACAGAAGGCATCGGGTCGCTTGTTATCGTCCGAGTCACGCATGCCTGAATCACGATAGCCAAGGAAGTGCAGCTCGTGGACGCCAAAAACGGCGCAGGCGCGGCGCACCTCGCGCTCTCTGATCTCGCCCAGCCGCGGCAGCGCGTCCTCGGCTGATAGATCGGGATCATGCATCTCGCCACATTCACCGCGCGTGGCGTAGACCGCAATTACACGATGTCCCGCGGCAGCATACTTAGCCATAATGCCGCCGGTGCGAAACACTTCATCGTCGGGGTGCGCGTGCACCACCATCAAAGTTCTTCGAGTCATAGGCTCCAGATACCGTTAGAAACGTGTCATAGTCTATCAATAAGAAACGCCCCAGGCAGCGCTCCACGAAGCATGCCGGCCAGGGGCGTTTGGATGATGTCGTCTTATTGTTACGCGGTAGCGGCAGCGCCGATGTACGGCTTGATCTTGGCCAGCAGGCGCGGCTGCGGCATGTAGCCGATCATGCGCGCTACTTCCTCGCCGTCCTTGAAGAGGATCAGAGTCGGTATGCTCTGCACGCCGAGCTGGTCGGACGTGTTGGGGTTGGCGTCGACATCCAGCTTGACAACCTTGAGGCTACTTGCGTATTCTTCGGCCAGCTTCTCGAGCACGGGTGCCATCATGCGGCAGGGACCACACCACTCCGCCCACAGGTCTACCAGAACCGGTTTGTCAGACTTGATAACCTCGTTCTCGAACGAGGAATCAGAAACAGCAACGGGAAAAGCCACTCAATAGCTCCTTTCAAAATGCTCTATGCTTCCAAGTATATAGTAACTATCCAAATAATATCAATGTGGTATAGTTGGGAAGGATTAGAGGAGGTAGACACCGTGACTCGGCTTAAAACGCGGCCGCAATCGGTCTGTCCCATCGCCAACGCGGCTCGCTTGCTGGGCGATCGGTGGACACTGGTTATTTTGCGTGATCTGGTCGACGGACCGATGAGATTCTCCGAATTGGAGGATACATCGGGCGGCATCAGCCCTCGCACACTGGCGGATCGATTGCGCGAGATGGAAAGCCAGGGCCTGATCTCGCGGGAATCCTTCCGCGAGATACCTCCGAGAGTCGAGTACCGGCTCACCTCGAAAGGCGAGGCTACTCTTCCTGTCATCGATGCGCTCCGCGTATTTGGCGATAGCTGGCTCTCCGAAGAAGAAAAGATGTGTTGCTAGGGTACTAAGTCCCCTGCCCCTGTTGCACCGACACGAGCAAGAACTGCACCCGATCTCGACAGTATGTGGAGTCGATGACGCTGTTCTCGCAAGGTGGGGTACAATGCCTGCGCTTGGAGACCCATCTATGCGCACGCTTCCCTTTCTCTTGCTTCTCTGTGTGGCGCTCACCGCTTGCGCCGATTCGTCGGCCAAGGTAATAGTCACGCCCAAACCCACGACCACAACGGTTCAGTGGGGAGTTGTCGGCGTCACCGACATACCCACTCTCGATCCGGCTCTGGCGTCGGACTCCACCTCCATCAGCCTGGTGTCCCTTATCTACGGCGGACTGGTGCGGCTCGACAGCGGGCTTCACGTACGGCCCGACGGAGCCAAACGGTGGACCATCTCGCGTGACGGTAAGGTCTACACCTTTTTCCTGCGCCAGAATCTGCGCTTTCCTGACGGTCGCCGGGCATCAGCCTATACGATCGCTGCTGCGCTTCAACGTGCTATGGGATCCCAAGGCGCATCGGGGGCGGCGGCGGCCTATCTGGGTCTCATCGCGCATGGCACAACCGGTAAGAATCACCGGCAGGTGCGCGGAATCCTTCCGCTCGACGCCACAACACTGCGCATCACTCTGATACAGCCCGCGGCACACTTTTTGGCGGAGCTAGCTTTCCCCTCCTCGTATGTCCCCGATCCTGCGGTGCAACGAATGTACGGTTCATCCTGGACCGATCACGCGGCAGGGTTTGGGCCGTTCTTTGTCCGGGTCTGGAAGCATAGCCGCTATCTTACACTGCAGCGCAACCCTTATTACTACGGTGGACTGCCGAGTCTGAAGCTGATCAAATTCCGTTTCTATGACGCCGAAAGCTCTGCCCTGTCGGCGTTCCAGAACGGTACGCTGGACCTGGTGTCGGGCCTGCCTGTAGGAGATAGCCTGGGCGCGCGCGTCGCGGGCGCTACCCGTATTCCCGCTCTGGCCCTCGACTATCTGGCATTCAACACATCCCGACTTCCATTCTTCCGGACCAAAGCGCGCGAAGCATTCGCCGCCGAGGTCACGCCGTCGCTGGTGCGCGGCGCGATGGGCTCGGTCGCGTTTCCCGCGACTCAGTTTCTGCCGCGGGCTTTCGGGCTCAACGTTCCCTTGTGGCGCCCCACAGCCGTCGGACGCACCTACCTTCTGGCAGCGCGCTTTACTCACCCCAAGCGGTTCCCCCGCATCACCCTTGTGATGCTGCAGGACCCGAATCTCTACGCACTTGCCCAAAAGATGGCCGCCGGTTGGAAGCGGGCTCTCGGCGTTACCGTCCTTTTGCGCCAGCTCAACCCGTCCGATTACAGCGCTGTACTGAACGCCCGTCTTTTCGATCTGGCGCTGATCCGCTGGGGCGCTGACTATCCCGACCCACAGGACTTTTTGGGGACACAGCTTGGCACCTCTCCTGACAATGTCACCGGCTGGACACGTTCGGCGTATCAGCATGAAGTGCTGCTGGCCGACTCATACAACCCTAACGATCCACGACGACTCTCCTTCTTCGCGCAGGCTGCATCTTCCGCTGCCGCCAGTGTCCCGATCCTGCCGCTCGATCAACCTGCCCAGACGGCAGTCATCAGTCCAGCACTCAAACGCGTGTCCTTGACTGCGCTCGGGACCATTA
>DASVZE010000267.1:0-3518 GCA_036391775.1 Chloroflexota bacterium
GTACTGATTACCAGAAGAACTACGTTCTTCCCCGCGGGGCCGAGCGCCGCGACCACGCGGCGTATCTTTTCCGCTACCACGGGGCACAGCTCGGTACAGTGAGCCCCCATAAAAGTCAACACTACGGTGCGCCCGCGAAACTGGGCGAGCGATACGTAATGTCCGAACTGATCCGTCAGCTGAAAGCCGGGAGCGGGGACAGGCGGCAGGGTCGTACCGGCAAGGGCCGGCTGTGCCGGTGTGTCATTCCCACGCGGGATCATGATGCCGGCCAGGGCGGCCGCACCGGCGATCACCAGTATGAGCCACGGAGCGCGCTTCCACACAGCCATCGAGATATCTCGCATCTCGATCCTACACCGGACGCGACCTCAGTCAACAGTCTCATACGGGAATAGCGGGTGTCGTGTACGTATGCCTGGCTCTGACTATTCCCTTCGACGCAACGTTTGAATGCGCTCTGCTCTATCCGGTCAAGAGACCGTCACCCTGCTCTCCGCCTCCTTCGCCAGACCATCCAGCAGTGGCTGGAATCCGGCAGCGACGCGTTTGCCCATCATGCGAGACATCAGCGGAGCCATGAGACCGCTCATGCTCACGCTCTGGCTGAGGCGGCTGCCCACGCCGTGCGGCGTCACCTCGCAATGGAACCGAAAAGTGGTGGCTGGAATGGGCGAGGTGACAAGGTCGAAGGACCGGCCCGCGAAGACGTTCTCGAGTCGAATACTGTGCGTGCCCGCCCGTGAGGTCATACTGCCTGTGGTACCGCTCTGGAACGACCCGTCAAGCGAGATATCGCGCACATCCGGATTCCACCGGGGCCAGGTGTTGGTGTTCGACCAGAGCTCCCATACCTGGTCCGGTGTGGCCGTGCTTTCGGTTGAGCGCTCGTACTGTGACATATCAGATCCTCCTCTAGAAATCGGGGCATGGACGGCTATCTGCCTCGACCATGGAACGTTGGAGGTGGATCCGAGTCAAGTGCGGCATTGTATACCATCCGGAAACGGTATTGCCGCAATAGAGAAGGAGTGCGACCCAGTTTCTGGCTTCCCTGGAAACGTAGCGGCCGCCGGCATGCGCCTCTGACTGCGAGAATCTGACGCGCACCCAATACAACGTATCGGCCAGAGGTGACTCGTTAGGCCGGATCGGGGATACACTTGTAATCGATACGACAAAGCATGGCGACGCATGAGGTCTAACGGTATCGGCAACAAGTTACGACGGCTCTGGCGGTCGCGCTCGTCATCCGGCAACGAGCCGGAGGTCGAGGAGACACGGCCGTGCCCTCATTGCAAACAGCCGATTTCCCGAGGGGCAACCGTTTGCATTCATTGCGAGCGCGACATTGCTCCCATGATGTCGTACGCCGAGTTTGCCCAGCGCTTTGGCAGCCCACACTCCGGTGGTCCCCCGCACTTCACCCTCACCGAGCGTCCGCCGGAGCGACCACCCGAAGAGTGACGAGACCGCCCGAATCGCCGAAGGCAGAGATCCGTATTCGCCGGAACGGTGATCTGGATGCGTGCGTTGATCTGTTGGCCGAAGTTCATGCCTCAGACCACTACCCTCTGCACTGGCCCGCGGATCCGCACGGCTGGCTGACGCCCGACATCCTGCTGACAGCCTGGGTCGCGGAGAAAGAAGGGAGCGTGGTTGGTCATGTCGCGCTCTGTAGCGCGGCTGGAGATCCAGCCGCTCCTCTGTGGTCCGCAGCCTCCGGGCTTCCGCCGGAGCACATCGCGACCGTAGCCAGACTCTTCGTCGCGCCCTGGGCCCGTGGCCAGGGGTTAGGCGCAGCGCTCCTGACCAGGGCATGCGCGGTAGCTCGATCCCACGAACTTCTCCCAGCGATTGAGGTGCTTGACCGCGATGGGCGAGCCATTGCGCTGTACGAAAGAGTTGGATGGCAGCGCGTTGCCAGTGCACCGGCAACATGGGCTTCCGCTACGCTCCATTACTATGTGAGCCCACCAGAAGACAGGCAAGCTACGCCAGGCGGGTAATGAGGAACATAATGACCGCCCCTCCGAGAGTGATCGGCACGCCCTGGGAAGCCGGTAACGATCTAGCTCGGGGAAGCAAATTGGTGGCCGCGGCGTAGACAAAGAGCCCTGAGAAGAATCCGAGCGCGACAGGAAAGACTTGCTGGGGTACCGGCGCGAGTGAGCCCACAATAGCGCCGATCAACGGTGCGACGGCATCAGCTATCAGCATGCGTACCGAGCGTCCATGTGGCTGGCGGTGCGCTACCAGATAGGAAACAGTGTTCAAGCCGTCGGAGAAGTCGTGTCCGATGACCGCAACGGCGACCAGCAGTCCTAGCGTCGAGTCGATACGGAAGCCAAGGCCGATTGCCAGGCCGTCGAAAAAGCTGTGGACGACAAAGCCGACCGCGCCCACAATCCCCGCCGCGCTACTTTCTGACTCCTCATGGTGGTGGTGCACGAATCCCTCCACCGTGTGGAACAGCAGATATCCGACCAGGACAGCGCCGATCGGCCAGCCCACCGACATATGGACGTTGATCGCTCGCTGCACGGCGTCGGGTAGCAGGTCAAAAAACGCGGCAGCCAGCACTACGCCGCCGGCCAGAGCCATCAGGCTCTCAATGTGCCTGGGCCAGCGTAGGGCAGTAAAGCCACCCAGCAAGGTTGAGAAAAACGCAACACAGGTTGCGAGAATCGCCCAGATCACGACGCCTGCCTCTGCCGGGCACAGCGGTGGCACACTCCAAAGAACAGCAGCGAGTGCCCGGTAATGTGAAAGCCGGTGGCTGTCTCGACCGGGTGGTGTGCAGCCTCGGCCACGCACCCCGGCACCTCCGCCACGCGCCCACAGCGCTCGCAGCGCACATGGTCATGGTGGCCGCCGGATGCTTCATAGCGTGTCCTGGTATCGCCCAGATTGACTCTCCGTATGGCGCCGGCGCGCTCCAGATGCGCCAGCCCGCGGCAGACAGAGGAGAAATCGGCGGGAACGGCGCGCGCCTTCAGCTCTTCCAGTACATCATCGGCAGACCAATCATGCCGGACACTGGACATCAATAGCTCGCGTATGGCGTCGCGCACATGGCTGGGTCGGGACATTCCCGACTATAACACTATTTTGCGAGTTACTTGCATAACTGAGCCGGCCATCATGAAGCCTCGGCAGGACGTGACCGGAGTGCTAGCATGAAAGAGCCAGGGGAGCGCGCGAGCGCTGAGAGTGTGGCAAGCAGCCACAGACCCTTTGAACCTGATCCGGGTTGTACCGGCGCAGGGAGGGCCGCACGGCGACCACCAGATCCCGCTCTCCATGGCGAGAGCGGGATTTCTTTTATGTAGGAGGAGACAGGATGGCGGATCAGGCGGTCGAGGAACGGACGGAGCACCAGCTACCCGACGTGGGTAAGATCTCTCCCAGCATCTTTGAGCATGTCATCAAGCCACGGCTGGGCGCCGAGCGCAAAGAGGTGCTCGTCAGCCCGCAGCATGGGGTGGATGTTGGGATAGTGGACATCGGCGGCGGCC
>DASVZE010000268.1:0-11537 GCA_036391775.1 Chloroflexota bacterium
CGGTTCTTCAACCGCAATTGGCAACTCATGGGTGTTCGCGGTATGGCACTGCACGACCATATCAACGCCTGGGGCGTCCTGCGCGTTGGTGGTTTGGTGCTCAATCCGACTGCGGTGGTGCAGGATACGTCGAGGCCGCAAACGGGACTCACTCTGATCAGCGGGCGGCTTGTGGCCAAACCGATCGAGGGCGTCGCGCCGGCTACCGCTGTGATCTGCGGTGACCGCGATCAGACGCAAGCCGCGAAGGCACTGATGGTCAGTCGCGGTCTCGTCATCTGCACTGAGGAGGGCAATCTCGTCCTGCTGCAGATCGGTACCGGCACGCGGCTCCTGACTCAGGACTATGTCGCCGTGACCATACCCGACATGAGCCTGGGCGATCACATCAACGCGCGCGGCGTTCTGAAGAACCTGGTGATGTCTCCCACGGCCTCGGTGGTCGACACCAATCTTCGGATGCGCAAGACCAACAGCCAGGACTTCATCCGGAATGGAGGGATCACCCTGACGCTCTACGTGCTACAGTCCGATGCCGGAGGACCGGTCCAGGGGCTGATTCACGCGCAGCAGCGAGGTCGAGCACACGTCGTCTTGTGCAACGGCAAAACCGGAACCTGGAGTGATCTGCGGCCCGGCCTGACCATCGACATCAGCGGCTCCATCTTTAATACACGATTCATGACCTACGTCGATACCGACCTGGTCAAGATTGCGAGCTGCTGAACCCGTAAAGGCGAGGGGGCCGGGCAGCGACCCGGCCCCCTCCCACTACCTGACGGTGCCGCGCATCCTTTTCTCGATGGGAAGGGGGTGGAGGCTGAAGAAAGCCCTGCCGGTTCCGCACTGAAGGTAATTGGTCGAGGTCGACCTGGCTGCGACCATGGACCGGAGCGCTGAGTGAGGGGTCCATCAAGGTGAACGGTCCGCTGGATCCACAGTGGTTGGCAACGAGCGCATACATGGCATTGTCGAGCGCGTGCCGGGCACACGACAGCTCGTTTCTGCTCTCCACGGTTGCCTCCAAACATCGCGCCGACGAGGTACAGGGGACGGCACGCAGATCTACCGGCGCGCCGAGGGACTGAGCGGCCCCGCCCTGCCAGGTGGAGGGCGAGGCCAAGATTTGGTCTGTTTACCGCATCGGATCGGGTTGCGCCAGAGGGCACATGGTTGCTACCAGAGTAGCAAGGAGCACGAATCAGTTCACCCTGCGACGACCGCCCATCTCCCGGGAGGAACTCCTAGCCCGATATCTGCGCGTAATCCGAAGCAGACCAGAACTGCTGAGCGATCACCAGGTAGCCTGCATCGCTGGCATGAATATCCGGGTGAGCGGTACACATAAGCGTCAGAACACAGAGCGTCTGTGGCTCTTGCGGCGCCAGGTTGAAGGGCTGGAACGCATCCGCCAGTCGCGCTCGATTGGCGGTCGCAGCCGCGGCGATGACGCTGTTCAATGCGTTTACCACGCTATTACTTGCAGTGGTGAGCGACGGAATGACGGCGATGGGGTTGTAGTACTGCATCACGATGATCTCGCTAGAGGGAGAAGCTGTTCGCAGCTCGCTGAGTATCTGGTTCAGATTCACTGCTATCTGATCGAGCACACCAGGCAACGTGGCATAGATGCAGGGCAGGTTCGACGCGGAATACCCTCCACATTGCGCAACCACGTTCACGATGTCATTTGTCCCTATGTCGAGCGTGATCGGGCTGACCTGTCCGGGATGAGCCTGCAGGAAAGCGAGAGCGGCATCCCTCTGAGATGTGGCGAAACCATTGTGGAGCGAGAACGGATATGTGGGACAACCGGCTGACGAGAGAAATTCTGTGGAGGTCTCGCCGGGACATCCATAATTCACGGTCTGGATGTAGGGTTGAATCACCCCCAGCATCTGCGCAAAATCGTCGACATAGCCGGTCGTGAACGCCGCCGGGTTTACAGTCCCGCTTTGTGCCAATTGCTGGTCGACCTTCACCTGTTGGTATCCGAAGGCCAGGGAATCTCCCAGTGCAAGATAGTACTGTTTGGGCGGATTGAACTGGGGTGCGCTTGCGTCCGCTGAATTGGGCCTCAGTGAGACGACACCCAGAGCCATAACTGCGACGATGGACAGCACACGACGTAACATGGCAGGTCTCCTTCCAATGGTGTGGGCAGGAATGCCCTTTCCTTGATGGCTACCCTACTCTGTCCATGCGCAGATGACATCAGGGAAATTACGGAGAGAACGTCACCCATCATCGGTAGTCGACCATGATCTCGAGTCCCGTCGGTATGACATACACGCCGACCACATACGCGTTGGGTCCGGCCAGGTTTCGGGCGGCGCCGTTCATCGAGTCGGCCAGAGCGCCGATCAGCGGGGTGGGGATTGGAACCCCGGCCACATTGGCCGACACCAGATCCATCTGAATCCGGCCATTCGTGGCGTACGGCCGTACGTCCAGGGTCGTGGGCACGCTGAGCGGGCCGGCTCCCAGGTCGGCTCGCGCTACCAGCGTGGCGGGAGGAGCAGAGCTGATTTCTACATGACTGATCTGCGGCACCGTGATACCGGAGACGCGCCGCTGGACCTTGCGAGAGAGATACGCGTCAGAAACCTGCGCTCGCACATCGGCGCCTTGCGACTGGCGGGTGCCGGACGGAATGTGAGGCCACCAGAGCACACTGAGGCCAAACCCAATCAGCAAGCCGATCAGGAGCAGGCAGCCGGAGCGTGCTCCCCGATGCGTGACCGTCCTACTTGACGACGATCAGCACCCCGTGCATGAGCTGGTGGTACTGGCAGTAGTATTTGTACGTTCCGGGCGTGGTGGGCTGAAACGTCCAGGCCCCGCCACCGGTGTTGATATTGCCGGACGTAAATGAAGGTCCCGTCTGATTCGGATTCGACGTCACAGTGTGTGGCGCATTGCTCACATTGACCCAGGTGATCTTCTGACCCACGTGAACCGTCACCGGTGACGGATTATAGAGGGCCGTCACCTTGGGGTCAGTCACGATAGTCACCTTCTGCGGAGCTAAGCTGCTGGACAGCACCTTGGCCGGCTTGTTGATGTTGTGAAAAGGACCGTGTGCCACCAGCAGTCCCATAGCGGCCACCATGAGGATAGCAATCCCCCAGCTGATCCCCTCGTTGCGACTCAATAACATGGCCTTCTTCCTCCCACGCCGGCATTAACCAGGGGTGACGGGCGCCTCGTACGTGGCCCGAACAACTGTCTTCACATTACCTCGTACGTTCCAGTCCGCGGCGATCTCGGCCCGGCGTGGCTGGATCATGGCCACAAAGTCATCCAGGATCCGGTTGGTCACCGCCTCGTGGAAAATGTACTCGTCTCGATACCGGTTGAGATAGAGCTTGAACGACCGGAGCTCAACGATCAGATCTCCCGGCACGTACGTGAGGTTGATGATGGCAAAGTCCGGATAACCGGACCGCGGACACTTGCAGGTGAACTCAGGATAGCTGAGCTCGACAGTGTACTCTCGCTGCGGTGAGGGATTGGGTACGGCTTCCAGCTCGGCGGATTCAATGGCCGCCTCGCCGTAGCGGTGGGTCTCTGCGATCACTCATATCTCCCTGGAGATTAGACAGTTTCTGTCTCTCTCAGCATAGCGGAGAGTATCCCCTCACCCCCCAGCCCCCTCTCCCAAAGTGGGAGAGGGGGAGACTCAGTACGACCTGCACTCTTCCCTCTCCGCCACCCTCAAGTAGGTACCCGGCTTGGAAGGGGCAGGGGTTGAGGGGATCTCGACAGCACCAAACCTCTGGCCGTATCATGGCCCGATATGTACGAAACTGATGCTGAGCTTCGCGACTTGCAGACGCTGCTCGACAGAAGCCATGACGTTGCCGGAGAGAATTTGCGCGCTCTCTTCAATGAGCAGCGGCGCCTGAGCGCCGAACGGCTGTGCCGCATGCTCACCGGCGTCCAGGTTCTCAATCTGGCCACGGTGACGGCCGATTGCCGGCCGCTGGTATCGCCTGTCGACGGCCTCTTTTTTCATGGACGGTTTCACTTTAGCTCCTCGCCGGATTCGGTACGGTTCCGGCACATCCGCCGGCGGCCGCAGGTCAGTGCCTCCCACACTCGTGGCGAGGATGTGGCCGTCATCGTCCATGGCACGGCGCACATCATCGACATAGCGTCACCCGTGCACGCCGCATTCCGCGCGCACCTGATCGATACCTACGGTCCGGGATGGGAAAGCTGGGGCGCCGGATCGCTGCATGCCCGCATCGATCCGGCCACCATGTTCGCCGTTCAGATGCACGGTAGCGCCGGCGACGAATCGTCCTGACCGAGTGGGCTCACACATCGGTCCAACAGTCAGGAGAACGTCGCCGAGCGGCACAGCCTATTGGTCTCCGTCGCCGTCGGTCGGCGCTCCGTTGTTATCGCCATCCATATCGCCGCCATTCCCCTGAGGAATCGGGTTCATGGGCTGCTGCACCGGTGGCGCCGGAGCGGGTTGTGGGGGAGGGGCGACGGTCGGGGGAGGCGGTGGCGGCAGAGGCGTGGCCGTGGGCCGTGGTGTTGCCGTCGGCTTGGGAGTCGGCCGGGGTGTCGCCGTCGGTCGTGGAGTAGCGGTGGGTGTGGCTGTGGGGGTGGACGTGGGTGTCGCGGTTGGGGCGGTGAGCCTGGCGTGCGCCACCGCTGCGCCTCCGGCTATCACGACCACCAGGACAAGCACCAGGATTGGCGCCAAAATACGAGTTCTCATGAGCATACCTACTTTCAGTTTTAGACGGTAAGGATTCGATGGCAGCCGTGATCACAGGGCGACGACCGGTTCGCTGCACCAATCACGGGGCCATGCAAGTCGACATTGTCTCCTTGCATAGCCAACCGTCTGACTGGTCATACGGCAGCCGTTACAGCAAGCTCCTGAGCACAAAGCCACCCACCTTATGGGACAGATCGATGACCGTTTGGCCGGCTCCCGTTGTACCGGCGCTGTGCTTGATTTCCCTGAATGTGTCTACTCTTAGGCAAATGGAACAGACGCCAGGAAGAACGCGCAGATAGATAGATGGCCAGGAATCTGTGGCATAGCCGCTTCTGGTTGAGCGCCTATGAGCTCTCTGCCGGTCATCCATGGGTAGGCACCGTCATAGGGCTCGGCGTTGTGGCTCTCCTGGTGCCGGTCCTCACGCTGGCGGGAGGATACCAGGGATCTCTCGGACCCAGTATTCCTCTGTTCTTTCTGGTACCCATGCTGCTGGCCTCGACCCTCGGAGGCCGTCTTGCCGGTGTCATCGTCGCCGTGGCTGCCGTCGCCGTATGGGACTGGTTCTTCATCCCACCGCTGCACACAGCAACCATCCACTATGCGCGTGACCTTTTAGCGCTGATCGTCTTTATCCTCGACGCGCTTATGACGGGACAGCTGGCAACCGTTGCCCGCCGGCGCGCGGAGGATGCGATTCGGCGAGCCCGAACGTCAGAGGCGCTCTACGATCTGAGCATGGCACTGATCGGCAGTCACGAGCTGACATCAGTGCTCTCCACTCTGACACAGCGCTTGCGGGAGACCTTTGACCTGCAGGCATGCGTGATTCTCTTGCGTGGACCGGACGAGACGAGCTGGCACAACGCGGCCGAATCGGGCGACATTCCCGAGGACCTGAACATCCAGCGAAGCCGCAACGTCGCGGGCATTCTGGCCTGGGTCACGTCCACGGGTCAGCCATGCGGTCTGGGACATAGGGGCGACTCCAGCGTCCACGAGGGACAGACCGATCCTGCCTATCACACCTCGAGGCGCGCGGAGTTCTGGCCGCTTCGTGTGGGCAGCCGTCTGGTCGGCGTCCTGGAGCTGATTCACCGGCCCGGCACGGAGCTGGATCCGCAGCGAGACCGATTGCTGACCACGCTGGTGAACGGCGCTGCCATAGCTCTGGAGCAGGAGCGGCTCTTCAAAGAAGAACAGGAGGCCGCACTGGCCCGTGAGAGCGACCGCCTTAAGAGCGCACTCCTGTCATCGGTCTCGCACGATCTACGCACACCGCTGGCCGGCATCAAGGCTGCTGCCAGCTCACTCCTCCAGGAGGATATCCAGTGGAGTGAAGAGGACCGCCGTGCCTTCGCTGCGGATATCGACGCGGAAGCGGATCGGTTGGCGAAACTGGTGTCGAATCTGCTCGATCTCTCGCGCATCGAAGCGGGAGCCATCAGACCAAGCAGGGAGTGGGAAGACGTGGGTGAATTAATCGAGCGCGTGGTGCGCCGGCTGGGGCCACGCCTCCCCACTCACTCCATCCATGTTGAGATTGAATCCGGGTTACCGCCCGCTCGCTTCGATGTCATCCACATCGAGCAGGTCCTCACCAACCTGATCGAGAACGCCGCCAAATACTCACCAGACGGCTCACCGGTGACTGTCGCGGCTCGGAGCGTCTCGATTCCTGATGGTGCGCCTGAGCTGCACATCTCCGTCACCGATCGTGGACCCGGAATAGCGCGGGACGAACAGGACAGAATCTTCGACAAGTTCTACCGCATCGCCGGTTCCAGCCGTCGAACCTCCGGAACGGGAATGGGACTGGCAATTGTCAAGGGACTGGTCCAGGCAAATGGCGGACATGTCATCGTCGAAAGTGAGGTAGGGCACGGCAGCACATTCACCGTCACACTGCCACTTGGTGAGGGGCGACCTACCGAAGAGAACTACCTGCCCGGCACCCGCGCGTCCGAGCTGGAGCTACCGTCTTCATGAGCAAACCGCACGTCCTCGTGGTCGACGACGAGCCGGCTGTCCGGAGAACACTTCGAGCCAATCTCGCCGCGCGGGGGTATGAGGTCACAGCTGTGCAGACAGGCGAGGAGGCTCTGGACATCTTTCTACGACATCACACGGATCTCGTCATCCTCGATCTCATGCTGCCCGGGATTTCCGGCATCGACGTCTGTGAGGCCATTCGCACCACGTCGTCCGTCCCCATCCTCGTGCTGTCGGCGCGCGGCGAGGAGCCGACCAAGGTTCGCGCCCTCGATCTAGGCGCCGACGATTACCTCACCAAGCCCTTTGGCATCGACGAGATGCTGGCGCGGGTGCGCGCCCTGCTGCGCCGGTCGCCGGGGGGAGCACCCGAAACCGCGAACGCCCTTCAGGTGGGAGCCCTGACCCTCAACACCGAAGCACATGAGGTGCGGCGGAACGACGTTGCCCTCGACCTGACTCCGCGCGAGTTTGACGTGCTGGCATTCCTCATGCGTCACACGGGGCGGGTTATCACGCACCGTGTTCTGCTTCAGGAAGTGTGGGGACCGCAGTATGGGATGGAAGCACACTACCTGCGGGTCTTCATCAACCGCTTGCGTCACAAGATCGAGGATGACCCATCCCACCCCCGGTACATCATCACCGAGCCGGGTGTCGGCTATCGGCTAGTGACGCCGACCTAGAGCGCCGTTTACAACTATTTATCTTTTTGGCACTGCCGTTAACGGCCTATTTACGCGTGATCTCGCATACTCGCGTGGAGTCGATATTGACGACTCGCAAGGCGCAGCGAGAGGAGCCAGAGATGGCACTTATTCTCGACGAGCGCGCTCGGGCCGTGATTGCCTCGCGGCGCGCTCGCGGCAAGGATGACCGGGTCTATCTACGTTTCGAGCGTAGCTCGATACGCAGCGGAGTGGCATGGGTCGTGGCCGTCGGCTGGTCTCCACGCCGCTTGCCGGAAGGGGCGATCGTCGTACAGAACGTGGGCGGCACCGAGGTACACGTGGATCGCCGCCTCGCGCGTTACGCGAAATCGCGTGATCTGACCATCTCGGGCGCACGGCTGGGCCCATGGCAGTGGCTGGCGATGGCGGACCCGTTCGCGTACGAGCACGTGAGGGAATGGGAGCTTGCACACCCGGACGTGTCACCGCCGCCGAGACGCGTGCCATACGCCGACCAGGTGACCGGACGGGAGCTCGCTTCAGCCTCGGTCAGCGTACCGACAAGGCTCGCGTCCGCAAAGGATGAGGTGGCACGGGCTGATTCGCCTCCGGATTCAGACGTGACGACATCCAATATCAGACCACCAACCGATGAGAAAAGGCTCAACCTTTGAGTACCATCTCGACTAAGGCGAAAGGGGGGCAAGGCGGATGATGCCCAAGAGCATTCTTCTTGTCGAGGATGATCCGGCATTGGTACACGCCATCAGCCGCAATCTTTCGGTCCGTGGCTATGAGACCGAGAACGCCACGACCGTAGCAGAAGCTTTGCCGGCCCTGAATTCCCGGTGCCTCGCGCTTGTACTGCTGGACATCGATCTTCCGGACGGTTCCGGCTGGGACGTGCTGCGCGCGCTCCGCTCTACCGGCTGCAATGACACGCCGGTTATCGTGATCTCCGCCCTCCGGCCCAACCCCCGTCTGGCAAAAGAGCTCCAGTGTGTTGCCGTGCTGGAGAAACCGTTTCCCATGCAGTCACTCATGCGTCTCGCTATCGAGTCTCTGGAGGGCTATGCCTCCCATGGGGCCATTACCTAGAGGAAGAAAAGCATGATTGATCTTCTTTTCATCGTTATCACCGTCTTGTTCTTTGTCATAAACGTCGCGTTCGCCTATGGATGTGATGAGCTGATGGGAGGAAGGAGTACCCGATGATCGAGAACATTCTTCTGACCGTCGTGTCGGTTGCAGTCTTGGTCTACCTCTTCGTGGCGCTTATCCACCCGGAAGTGTTCTAGCCATGCCTGCCTGGATGACGGGCAACGCCATCGCCCAATGGGCGCTCTACAGCGCCCTCTTGCTGCTCTCCGCCAAACCCGTCGGGAGCTTCATGTACCGGGTCTTCACCGGCCAGCGCACCTTTTTGCATCCTGTTCTTCGCCCCGTCGAGGTAGGGATCTATCGCATCACGCGGGTCGACGAAGAAGAGGAGATGAGCTGGTACATCTACATGCTGGCCATCCTGGCCTTTACCATCGCCGGTATCTTCATCACCTACCTGACCGAGCGCACCCAGCAGTGGCACGGTAGCTTCTTCAATCCGCAGCACCTTCCGAATGTGACGCAGGTGCTGGCCTGGAATACCGCCGTCAGCTTCAGCACCAACACCAACTGGCAGAACTATACGGGTGAAGCCACCATGAGCTACTTGACCCAGATGTTCGGCCTCGCCACCCACAACTGGATGTCGGCGACGACCGGCATCGTGGCAGCCGTGGCACTGGTTCGGGGTCTAGCTCGCCGGACGGCTAGCGGCATCGGATCCTTCTGGGTCGACGTGGTGCGCTGCACTCTCTACCTACTGCTACCTATTCTCTTTGTCTACACACTTTTCCTCGTCTGGCAGGGTGTGCCGCAGAACTTCAGTGCCTACACGGTGGCGCACACGCTCGAAGGCACGACGCAGACCATTGCGCAGGGACCGGTCGCTACGCAGGAAGCCGTCAAGATGCTAGGCACCAACGGCGGCGGCTTTATGAACGCCAACTCTGCTCATCCCTATGAGAACCCCACCCCACTCTCCAACTTCGTGGAGATGCTCTCCATCTTCCTGCTCGGATCGGGATTGGTCTACATGTTCGGCAAATGGGTGGGCAATACCAAGCAGGGCTGGACTCTCTGGGCGGCCATGTTCGTCCTCTTCTCCGGCGGCTTTTTCACCGCCGTCGGCTTCGAGCAGAACGGCAACCACCTGATTGCCTCGCAGGCGCACGTGCAGACGGTCGCCACCTCGACTCAACCGGGTGGCAACATGGAGGGCAAGGAAGTGCGTTTTGGCATCGTCGATTCGGCGATGTGGGCAACGATCACCACCGACGCCTCCTGCGGCGCTATCAACGCCTGGCACGACAGCTTCATGCCGCTGGCCGGCGCCGTGCCTCTGGTCAATATGGCAACCGGTGAGGTCATCTTCGGCGGGGTTGGCGCAGGGCTTTACGGCATGCTGATGTACGCCATCCTGGCCGTGTTCATTGCCGGTCTCATGGTGGGGCGAACTCCCGAGTACCTCGGCAAGAAAGTCGAAAGTTTCGAGATCAAGATGGCCAGCCTGGCCCTCCTCATCTCGCCCGCCAATATTCTGTTCTTCTCAGCCCTGGCCGTCGTCGGGGTGTGGGGAACGGCAGCGATCATCAATCCCGGACCACACGGTCTCAGCGAGGTACTGTACGCCTTTACCTCGCAGAACGCCAATAACGGATCGGCCTTCGCCGGCCTGGGCACGGCGACGCCAACCCTGCAGCCCGCGTTCAACTTCTACAACGTAACCGGCGGCATCGCCATGCTGGTCGGCCGCTTCCTCTTCCTCACGCCACTCCTGGCCATAGGTGGCTCAATGGCGCGCAAGAAGACGGTCCCGGCCAACATGGGTACCTTCCCCACCGACGGCCCGACCTTCAGCATTCTGATTGTCGCCGTTATCGTCATCGTCGCCGCGCTGACCTACTTCCCCGCCTACTCACTCAGCCCGATACTCGAGCAGCTCCTGCTCAACGCCGGCAAGACGTTCTAGGGAGAACGGCATATGACGACATCTTCAGCACCACAAGCGCAACGGCAGGAGCCTGGAGAGTCGCAACACTTCGGTGACCAGCGGCGACAGAGCAGAGGGCTCGCGATCTTTGATGCCAGCATTATGCGTCAGGCCGCGATCGACAGCTTCCGCAAGCTCGATCCGCGAACCCAGTTGCGCAACCCGGTCATGTTCGTTGTGCTCGTTGGAGCGGTTGTCACAACCATCGAGTTTATCCGCTCGCTTATCCCCGGTTCGGATCTGGGCGCCGATCGGTTTTTCACGGCGGCCGTCTCGCTCTGGCTCTGGTTCACCGTCCTCTTCGCCAACTTCGCCGAAGCCATGGCCGAGGGACGGGGCAAAGCGCAGGCTGATACTCTACGCCGCACGCGCACCGACGCCAAAGCAAAGAAGCTACTGCCAAACGGTCAGACGCAGATCGTGTCTGCCACCGAGCTGCGCCGCGGCGACCTGGTGCTGGTCGAAGCCGGAGACCTGATCCACGGAGATGGCGAGGTGATCGAGGGCGTTGCCTCAGTCAACGAAGCCGCCATCACCGGCGAGAGCGCGCCGGTGATCAAGGAGCCGGGAACCGATATCCATTCGTCCGTCACCGGCGGCACGCGCGTGCTCTCCGACTGGATCATCGTCCGCATCTCGTCGAATCCGGGCGAGACGTTCCTCGACCGCATGATCGCCCTCGTGGAAGGCGCCAGCCGTCAGAAGACGCCGAACGAGATCGCGCTGAACATCCTGCTCGCCAGCCTGACTATCATCTTCCTGCTGGCCGTGGTGACACTGGAGCCGTTCGGCATCTACTCCGGAAGCCCAGTTTCCATCACGGCGCTGATCGCCCTGCTGATCTGCCTAATACCGACGACCATCGGCGGATTGCTCTCCGCCATCGGCATCGCGGGCATGGATCGCCTGGTGCAGCGCAACGTGCTGGCGATGAGTGGACGCGCCGTCGAGGCGGCCGGTGATGTCGATGTGCTGCTGCTGGACAAGACGGGGACGATTACCCTGGGCAACCGCATGGCGACCGAGTTCATCCCTGTTTCTG
>DASVZE010000269.1:0-1683 GCA_036391775.1 Chloroflexota bacterium
CTCCACCACCCCACTGTAGCGTTCGATCTGGGTGGCCATGGCACCGAAGTACTCCGCCTGGATGTCCCGCACCTCTTCGGGATCGAGTGCTTCGGAGAGCGGTGTGAACCCCACCAGGTCACAGAACAGGGCCGTCACCAGACGCCGCTCTTCGACTGAAGTAGCATGTGGCGTCTCTCTGGGGAGGGGGATCGCTGGAGGTGGAGGTGCTGCACCAGATGCGGGAATCGTAGCCTCCGCGCCCCCGGCGGCCCTTCCCGGAAGTGCGGAGACGGTGAGAGCAGACCCACATTCGTCGCAGAAGCGAGCGCCCGGCTCATTCTCTGTCTTGCACGCCGGACAGACCTGATTCAGGGCGATACCACATCCCGAGCAGTAGCGCTTGCCTGGTCGATTAGCGTATCCGCAATGAGGGCAAGACTGCTTTGCGACGTCCACGATGTGGACATCGTATCACGCCTTCGCCCGTTTGCTGGTAGTCCATATGGTGTGAGCGCCGACGTTCTTCCAGCTGTACACTTTCGGCGGATTACAATCTGCCTCAGAGGCGGCATGACCTTGTTGTGCCAACGTGGGTTGAGGTCACCACAAAGGGCTGGACGTCGTCGGATGGATTACGTTGCCGCGAACGCGGGACTCGGTTGGGATCTCCAGGTCTCAGTGCTGCGGAGAGTGTCCTGAATCCAGCCGGAAAGCTGCTCGGGTGGGATGGGCCGGCTCAGGAAATATCCCTGCGCCAGATCACACCCCTGTGCTTTGAGGAGGGCCAGGGATTGACGATCTTCGACACCTTCCGCCGTCACTTGCAGTCCGAGATTGTGTCCCAGATCGATGACAGAGCTCACAATAACACCTGCCTCGGCGTCGTGGGACATGTCGGTTACGAACGATTTGTCGATCTTTACCTCGTGTACCGGCAGCTTCTTGAGATAGGTAAGGGATGAGTAACCGGTACCAAAGTCGTCGACTGCTATTCCCACTCCCATATCGCTGAACCGCTGCAACACCTGCAGAGCGCGCGTAGGATCAGACATAACCGTGCTTTCCACAATTTCCAAACGCAGGTACGAGGGATCCAGCGCGTGTTCTCGGAGTAGCTCCGAAACAGTACGCAGCAGAGCAGGATCGTGCAGATTACGGGCCGAGAGGTTGACTGCAATTTGAAGCGCGAGTCCCGATCGTCGCCACTCCCCGCATTGACGCAGTGCCTGCCCAAGAACCCAATTCGTGAGTGGCCGGATCATTCCGGTGTGCTCGGCAAACGGCACGAAGTGAACCGGACTTACCAATCCTCGTTCGGGATGTTGCCAGCGAACAAGTGCTTCGACTCCGGCCAGTGAGTTGTCCGATAGCCGTACCTTTGGCTGGTAATGAAGGGTTAGCTGATTCCGGTCGATCGCCTGGCGAAGCTGTCCCGCCAGCTCGAGTCCTGCGGCATCGTGCTTGTTCAGAGCCGGCGCATAGACTTCGTAGCAGTTGCCTATCTGTTTGGCGGCGTGCATCGCCACGTCAGCGCAGCGCAGCAAAGTGGAAACGTCTCCCCCATGCTCGGGATACAAGACGATGCCGATGCTGATCCGGGCATGGATCAGCCGCTCCTCGATGGTGAACGGCTCATAGAGCTTCTGGAGGATCTTGTCGGCAACGAGTGAGGCGCCTGCAACATCCGCTCCAGGAAGAACA
>DASVZE010000270.1:0-2488 GCA_036391775.1 Chloroflexota bacterium
CGCCGTTATACTGAGTGGCAGCGCCCCACGGCATACGTTGTCGCGGGGCGCATTCTGTCGCGCAGTGACGCCCGGGGACCAAGCTCGGGTTATTCCGCGACGTTCTTTCCTCAGTGGCCATCGCATGATCTCGCAAAAGACGCTACGCGTACTTGAATTCGATAAAGTTCTGCAGCTCGTGCAGGAACAGGCCAGTTTTTCGGCCGGCAAGGAAGCGGCGATCAGCCTGCAGCCCGTGACCGAGCCGCGCGCGGTACGTGCTCGGCTCGATCAGACTTCGGAGGCACGGAAGCTGCTCGAAGCCAAACCGGCCACCCATCTGGGTGGAGCGCACGACGTTCGTCCGGCAATTCGCCGCGCGGAAGTGGGTGCCATCCTCTCTCCAGCGGAGCTCATGGAGATCGGAAGCACTCTGGGTGCTGCACATCGCATTCGAGCGGCAGTCCTGAGCGACGACATTGAAGTTCCCTGGCTGCGCCGTCAGGCGGATCGGATGGTAGAGGACCGCGACCTCGTGGCTCAGCTGGAACAGACATTTAGCGAGCGAGGTGATGTGCTCGATAGCGCCAGTCCTGCCCTGCGCCGCATTCGCTCCGACATTTCAAATGCGCAGGCACGCCTGGTCGATCGGCTTAACAGCTTCATTCACTCGACAGAGCATCGGACAGCGCTGCAGGAGCCGATAGTCACGATGCGAAATGGACGCTATGTTGTGCCTGTCCGCCAGGATGCGAAGAGCCGAGTCCAGGGTATCGTGCACGACCAATCGGCCAGCGGCCAGACAGTCTTTGTGGAGCCGCTGTTTGTCACCGAGATGAATAATCGGCTCAAAGAGTTGGAGCTCGCCGAACAGCGCGAGGTTGAGCGCATCCTGTACGAGCTTTCGAGTCGGGTGGCATCCGGGTCCGGGCCGCTCAGAGACACCGTATCCGGCCTTGGAGAGGTCGATCTTGCGTTTGCCAAGGCTCGTTACGCGTCGGTACTGCGCGCGTCACCTCCTGTACTTCACGACCGCGGTTCTCTCTCCCTCGTCTCGGCCCGTCATCCGTTACTACATGGGGAAGTTGTTCCGGTGTCGGTGCCACTGGGCGAGGATTTTCGGATCCTGGTAATTACAGGACCAAATACGGGCGGCAAGACAGTGGCCCTCAAGACAGTTGGATTACTTGTCCTCATGGCACAGGCCGGCCTGCATATTCCGGCGGCTGCTGAGTCCCAGATTCCAATATTTTCCAGTGTGTTTGCCGACATTGGAGATGAACAAAGCATCGAGCAGAGCCTCAGTACGTTCAGCTCACACATGCGCACGATCATCGACACGTTACCCAATGTCGACGCGCAGTCTCTGGTGCTCCTTGATGAGCTAGGCGCGGGCACCGACCCCATGGAAGGGGCAGCGCTGGCTGAGGCTATCGTACAGCACTTATTGGACACAGGCGCCCGTGCAGTCGTGACGACGCACTACAGTGAGCTGAAATCGTTTGCGCTAGAGCGAGAAGGAGTGGAGAACGCGAGCGTCGAATTCGACGTAGAAACCCTCTCGCCGACCTATCGCCTGATCGTCGGCCTGCCCGGCCGCAGTCAGGCGCTCGCCATTGCCCGGCGACTGGGTATGCCGCAGGCGATTCTTGCCACCGCCAGGCAGCAGCTCTCGACCGGCGCAGTTCGAGTCGAAAAGCTGCTGGCGCAGATTCAGACGGAGCGCCGGCAGATTGGAGAGCTGTTTGAACGCGCCCGAGAGATTCACGAAGACGCACGCAAGCTTCGCGACCGCGTTCAAAACGAAGTGGCAAGCATTCGAGAAGAACGGGATCGGATCCTGACTCAAGCCCGAGAGGACGGCGCACAGGCGGTGCGTGATCTGAGAGCGAGACTGCGGCAGGTAGAATCGCAGGCTGGGAGCAGTGTCTCGCGGCGAGAGCAACGAGAGCTGCGGGCACGCATTGACGAAGTTCAAGGAGAGGCTGCGGAGATATTGGGCGCTCCGGCGCCGGCATCGCCGGATGAACCACAGAGCAGCCTCGAGCGCTTGCAGCCCGGGGCGTCCGTCATCGTTACATCGATTGGCCAGCAGGGAACGGTGCTCAGTGTGGCGAGTGGTGAGGCCGAGGTACAGGTCGGCCTGTTCAAGATGCGGGTTCCAACTGATGACTTGCAGGTCTTGAGCCGGCGTGAACGAGAGCGAGAGCAACCAGTCCAGTTTCAATCAACGCGTGAGGCGCCACCCACGGAAATTGATGTTCGAGGTTGGCGCGCGGATGATGCGATGCGCGAGCTCGATCAATATCTTCACGACAATTATCTGCATGGCCAGCAGACGGTGCGTATCGTCCATGGCAAAGGTACGGGCGCGCTGCGCAAGGCGATTCGTGATCAGCTCGGCGTACATCCGTTAGTCAAAAGCATACGCCCAGAAAAGCCGGAGCTCGGCGGAGACGGCGTCACCGTGGTCAGTTTGGGCGGCTAGTCCAGCCGATCCAGGTCCACC
>DASVZE010000271.1:0-2141 GCA_036391775.1 Chloroflexota bacterium
GTGACACGTGGGTGTACGCTCCGCTGCCCGAAACCGACGCCGGCACGGTCAACCTCGGCGACACCCTCACGGTGAAATATCCATGGGGAGCAACCGAGCAGGGCAAAGTCTTCTACAAGGCCGCCGAGGCCGACTTCGCCACCCAGCGAGACGTCAGCCGCACTAAGCGAGACATTAAGACGATCGCCATTAAAGTGCGCGTGCAAAACGACCAGAAAGGCAAACTGGTCCCGGGCATGACCGCCACTGTGCTCGTGCCAAAAAGCAAGCAAGGTGGTCGCTGATGGTCAAAGAAACAGAATCAGCTCCGAACCCGAACGCGGCCATCGAAGTCGATCACATCGTCAAGAAGTACGGTGACTTCACTGCGGTTGACGACGTCTCGTTCGCCGTCGAGAAAGGTGAGATCTTCGGGCTCCTCGGTCCGAATGGTGCCGGCAAGTCCACCCTGATCCGGATGATGACCACCCTCATTCCGATCACCGCGGGCAAGGCGTACATCAACGGCCATGATGTCACTCGGGAACCCGACGAAGCTCGTCGTGCAATGGGCGTCATTCCACAGGCCCTCACCAGCGACATCGATCTCACCCTCGAAGAGAATCTCAGCATCTACGCCAAGCTTTACGGTGTTCCTTCTTCCCAGCGTAAAAAGAACATCGACGATCTTCTCGAAGCTGTTGACCTGACGAAATGGCGCAGTGCTCAGACCAAGACGCTCTCCGGAGGCATGCGCCGTCGCCTCGAAATAGCCCGTGGCCTTGTCCACAATCCAAAAATCTTTTTCCTCGATGAACCGACCACCGGCCTCGATCCCGTTTCTCGCGTCGCCGTTTGGGAGATGCTGACCAAGATCAAGGAAGAGCGGCACCTCACCGTGCTCATCACCACGCACTACATGGACGAAGCCGACCGTCTGTGCGATCGCATTGCCATCGTTGATCACGGCAAGCTCGTCGCCCTCGACAGTCCGCTGTCTCTGAAGATGAGTGTCCCTGGCTCCAACGTGATCGAAGTTCAATTCTTGAATCCTCCCGCCGATTGGCAGCAGAGACTCGAACGCCTTAGCGACGTCACCTCCGTCCATCACGAGGGCGCTGACATGTACCGCATCCTGAGCGCGAACGGATCGGCGACCACCACACAGCTCGTCGAGCTAGCCGTCAACAACAATGTCCAGATTAAGTCGCTGAACGTTCAGAACACTACCTTGGACGACGTCTTCGTCCACTACACCGGCCGGCAATTGCGCGACGAGCAAGTCAAAGCCACCATGGGCTACGTGATGCCGGGCCGCCCGGGGATGCAGCCATGAACAGAATGTGGGCTATCGTCGAACGTGAATTGCGCAAGTTTGTCCGCTCCCCAGCGCTCATGCTCGTTTCTATGGTGCTGCCACTGATCCAACTCATCATCCTGGGCAATGCATTCGGCGGAAAAATTCGCGACGCCAAGATGGGCGTCGTCGATCTCGATCGTGGCACCCAGTCCGTGAAACTGCGCGAGGCCTTCGCCGCCGTAGAGGCCAACATACGCACTTTCCACGTTATCTACTACGACAGCGACCAGCAGGCTAAAGATGACGTCCGGACCGGCAAACTCCAGGCTGCGGTCATCATCCCGCCGGAATTCTCGCGCAAGTATTACGAGCAGAACCATCCCCGCATTGGCGTCATCGTCGATAACACCGACAACTTCATTGCTGGCTCGCTTGAAGGCGAAATGCAGGCGCTCGTTGATGCGCTGAATCGCCCCGCCGTGCAGCCGCGTATCCCGCAGCAGATCGCGCTTGAAATAGTTGAGCTCTATCCCTACATCGAGTACATGAAGTACTTGTTGCCAGGGTCGATCTCACTCGCCATGTATATCTCCGTCATGATCGGCGGAGGCATGCTCTACATCGACGACAAAGCCCGCGGCGTTCACGAGGGCTATCTCGTCACGCCCATCACTCGCTTCGAACTCGTCTTTGGCTTGAACATCGCGGGAGCGATCAAGGCGATCATCGCTGGAGTGTGCCTCACCATCATGGGGTCGTTCATCGCCGGAGTCTCGAATCTCTTCCACTTCAAGAATTTCATCGGCGCTCTTCTTATGATCATAGCCACGTCCATGGCGTTCAACACCATGATGTTCCTGCT
>DASVZE010000272.1:0-3911 GCA_036391775.1 Chloroflexota bacterium
TTAAAGGTCCGGTCGAAGTACGCCAGGTCCGTTGTCTGAAGGGCATCCGCCTCTATCAGGGCGACAGTCTGGCCCTGCCCTTTAATCCCCTGCGAGTACAGAGAGGAGAAGTCATAGGCAGTCGCGATATCGCTCGGGGCATAGGGCGTCGTGCCCGGCTGATTCACAGCATTACTGTAAGAGCTATGCAGCACAAACTGGCTCTGTGCTGCCGCGGGACTTGCCGCATACGCCGTGCCGGATCCGGCAATCAGAAGCAGGGGGGCGAGCACACGACGCGCCAGGGCGGAGAGACGGGATGGTGGGGTCATACAAGGCTCCAGAAAGGTAGTCGCGGGCAGAGCATGACGTTCAGAGGGGGTACGCCATGCCGATTTCTATGATCAATACTAGGGCCGCTTACTGAAACCGTCTTGAAAGGCATGTGAGAAATCTCTCAGACTCCGGCCAGAGCAGCCGTACGCTGGGCGGCAGGGAGCGAAAGGGTAGCAAGGGTACCGTGATCGAGCTCACTGCTGTAGCTCAAGGAGCCGTCATGCCGGACTGCAATGGACTGGGCGATTGATACGCCAAGACCTGCGCCGCCTGCCTCACGAGAACGAGCCTTGTCCACGCGGTAGAAGCGCTGGCCAAGATGGGGCAGGTTCTCGGCGGAGATTCCGATACCCGTGTCGGCTACTTCCAGCACAGCTTGATCTCCTTCAAGCCGCGTGCGCAGAACGACTTCTCCTCCGGGGTGGTTGTACTTGATGGCGTTGTCGACCAGGATGAGCGCCACATGTTCCAGCAGGACCGGATCGCCGATCACCAGCACAGGCTCTCCCGGCTCGGCTCGAACCCGGACGGCTCGTTCTCCGGCGAGCGCCTCTGCGCGGTGCGCCAGCGTGCGAGCAAGAGCTGTCAGGTCAACGACCTCTTTCTCCAATCTGAGCTTGCCGGCGTCCAGGCGCGCCAGGTCCAGCATGTTGTTGGCCAGCGCGCCCATATGAGAGACCTCCTGCACCACGTCCTGCAAAATTGCCGTCTGATCCTCGCTCAGATGGGCACGGTCACGGAGCAAGACCTCGGCGTCGGCACGCATCAGGGTGAGAGGGGTTCGTAGCTCATGTGATGCGTCGGCAATAAAGTCTTGCTGCCGTAGGTAGGCGCGGCGGGCAGGCTCAAGTGCCCGAGCGGCCAGCATCATCCCGCCTACAGCTGCGGCCAGCAAACCCAGCGCTCCGCATATGATCAAGAGCTTGAGAAGCTCGTTCAGCGCATTGATGCGGTCGCCGATGGGATAGCCCACCTCGAACACGCCGATCAGCTGCCGGCTCCGCGGATCGACCACCCGGACTGCATACCGTCGGACCGAGCTGTCCGTTCCCGCGAACGGGGAATGGGTATGAACGGTGTCCCAGGCCGATCCGTTTTGGACGGCGCTCTGGGCAGCTGATAAATCAAGAAAATGTGGGTTCCGGCTGACTGACTGATCTTCACGTATCAGATGCTCTTGACTGTCGTAGCATGCCCAGAGAACACCTTGCGGCATGGGGACACTCTCGTCCGCCGGGCAGGGGACCGGCAGCGGGAACGATTGGTCCCATAATAGTTGCCATTCTGTCGTCACACCGGCGCTGAGGGTCGTCAGCTCGTCGTCAACCGGGCTCAGCAGCTGATGCTGGACTCCCAAATAGAGCACAACGCCCGCGATCACCAGGGTTGCGCCCAAGACGGCAGTGTACCAGGCGGTGAGGCTCCAGCGAATGCGCCGGAACATGGTGGTCGAGGGATCTCGCGAGGGCGCCCACGGCCACCATGCCGGAATGCCAACTCTATCCGGCAGCGACCTCATGCGTCGATCTTGTATCCCACGCCACGGACCGTTTTAATCAGTGGACGGTTGAAACCGCGATCCACCTTGTCGCGCAGATAGTGAATGTAGGTGTCCACCACGTTGGACAGTGCGTCCATATCATAACGCCAGACGTGGTCGGTTATCTGCGTCCGGGTAAGAACCTGACCAGGGTGGCGCATCAGGTACTCCAGAAGCGCGAACTCCTTGGCGGTCAGCTCAATGATGCGGCCGTTTCTCTGTACCTCATGGCGAACCAGGTCGAGACGAAGATCACCGGCACGTAGCTCGGGTGTGGTCTCCATACCGTGTGTGCGGCGGCGCAGCAGCGCGTCAACCCGCGCCAGAAGCTCTTCCATGGCAAAGGGTTTCACCAGATAATCATCCGCTCCTGCCTTGAGGCCGGCCACGCGGTCTTCCACCGCTCCGCGAGCGGTCAGCATCAGGACCGGAGTTGATACCCCGTAGGAGCGTAGCTGCCGGCATATCTCGATCCCATTGGTGCCGGGCAGCATGACGTCCAGGATGACCAGGTCGTATGTGTCACTGGCCGCGAGGTCCAGTCCGGCATCTCCATCGTTCGCCACGTCAACACTGTGGCGCTCTTCGCTCAGGACACGGCGGAGCAGCGTTGCCAGCCGCCGTTCGTCCTCTACTACCAGGATGTGCAACTCGTCGCCTTCTCTTCTTGCTGTCTCTACCTCTATAAGGTAAAGCCCAGAGATTGGAATTACATGGGAACACGATGGGACTCGTGACCGACTTGAGTGAGAGAATCCACATCCGGTTTTAACGTCTGTTTCATGGAATCGCGGCACGATAGAGAAGACAGAAGCAGGAAGCACCTGTTCTTTGCCCAGCAACCTGGCGGTCGCTCCCTGTCGATGCCTCACTATCGAACAAAGGACACGCACGATGAAACGACTACTCATACTCCTGGCCGCGGCCAGCCTGATTGTGCTTGGAGCATTTGGAGAGCACCTGCTGAACAGTGGTACCCCGGGCCAGGCAGCTGCAGCCAAAGCGCGTACTACCGTGAATACCAGCGTCGAAACGGCATCCTACGCGCCCTCCACCAGCGCCTCGATTAGCGCGGCAGCCATCGATTCCGCTACCGAGCATGCCTATGCGGTAGCCAGTCAGTCGGTCGTCTACGTGAGCAATGTGGGTGTCGGCACGGGCTCTGGTGTGATCTACGACACCCAGGGTGATATCGTCACCAACGAGCATGTGGTACAGGGAGCAAGCACTCTCAAAGTAACGCTCGCGAACGGACAGACCTATAGCGCGACGCTGGTAGGCACGGATGCCGCGGATGATCTGGCGGTGATCCGCATCCACGCCTCCGGCCTGACACCCGCTACCTTTGCAGGCAACGGCACGTTCCACGTCGCGCAGACCGTTCTAGCCATCGGCAGCCCGCTGGGACTGAAGAATAGCGTCACGTCCGGTCTGATCAGCGGCCTCGGCCGCGTCGAGCAGGAGCCAAACGGCGCCTACCTGCCCAACGCTATTCAAACCTCGGCGCCTATCAATCCCGGAAACTCCGGTGGCGCACTGGTGACGCTGAATGGTGTGGTCGTCGGGATGCCCACGCTGGAGCAAACTGCCTCGAGCAACGGAACATCTGCGCAGGCTATCGGCTTTGCCGTGCCGAGCACCCGCATTACCGCCATCGCCAATCAAATCATCGCCAGCGGTAAGGTTCAGCATACGGGCCGCGCGTATATGGGAATCACGCCGACCGATTCGACCGATCAGCAAACTCCGTCCTTTGGATTTGGCGGCGGCTTCGGCGGCGGGAATACCCCGACTGTGAACGGGGCGGTGGTAAGCCAGATCTCTGCTAATGGACCGGCAGCCCAGGCTGGTGTGCAGCAGGGCGATACGATCACATCGGCCGGTGGACAGACGATATCTAACGCTCAAGACCTGCTGACCATCCTGGCACAGAAGAAGCCGGGTGACACCCTCACCCTGCAGCTCAACCGCAACGGCTCTACTTTGACGGTGCACGTGCACCTGGGCGAGTTGCCCGCGTAGCCTCCCTTCTCGCCGAGAGCAATCGTCGGGGAAT
>DASVZE010000273.1:0-5008 GCA_036391775.1 Chloroflexota bacterium
GCATATTGACGCCCGGCTTGTAGGATGAAGGATCTCTAATCCATGCCATCAGGTCTTTGGTGTCTAGCGGGGCGGCCCCACCCGCAATCGCCCAGCGGCTTGCCAGATGCGTCAGGTTTGGTCCCACGATGCCGGACGCCAGGGTGCCGTTGACGGCGTGGCAGCTGATACAGGTATTGCTCAGGAAAACCTTCTTCCCGGCGGCCGCCAGCGCTGACGACGGAGTGGAGGATGCGGTTTTGAGCTGCTGATTGACCCAGGCATGGAAGGCGACCGGCGTCTGAGCCATTACCTTGTATTTCATCCAGGCATGTGCCTCACCGCAGTACTCGTAACAGTCACCGGCATAGGTACCGGTTTGGTTTAGCTCGAGATACACCGCATTATCAATGCCCGGGTTGGCGTCCACCTGTCGCTGCAGCTGTGGCGTCCAGAAGCTGTGAATGACATCGGCCGATGTGATGTGGAAGTGGATTGGAATGCCCGTCGGCAGATGAAGCTCATCGGCGGTCACTACCGTCGCCGGTATGCCAAGGCTTGGTTGCGGAGGATAGCGGAACTCCCACCACCACTGGTGTCCGATCACCTGGATGTTCATGATCGTGCCCTTCGCGGGGGAATTGATGGTGTGGATGGATTCCGCGGTGAAGATAAAAGCGACCAGCAGGATGACGGTCGGGATTATGGTCCAGGTCAGCTCGATGCGCTGATTCCCAAATATCTGAGCCGGCTCCGGGGAATTCGGTTTGGCGGAAAAGCGAACAATACTGATAACCAGGGCCGCGCATACGCCGATAAACACAATCCCCGAGATTCCCAGCATGACCCAGAAGAGATCGGATATATGCCGCATCTCGGAGGATGCGGGATTGAGCGGCGCCCAGGGCGTAACCGGATGCCAGTTAGGACGGGGAGTGGCAAGGGCCGTCGCCGGCCAGGCCGCGAGGGCGGCTCCTCCGACAATTGACAGGGCGCGGACAGAACGAAACGACCGCCATCTGGATCCTCCGCGCGCCGGATCCGACGAAGAGGTCTTGGCCCGATTCGCAGCCTTCCACAATGACCACGGCATTAGATCCTGCGCTTCCTTTCCACTTTATGATCGATGCCAAGGACTGCTGTCCCGTTTTACGGGAGGGGTGGCCCAATTGTAGGAGATTGGGTACCAGAAATCTGGGATGGAGTAGGATTGTCTCCTTCAAACCAGCGATAGAACGCTACAACCAGAGCGATCGCATAGGGCAAATTGCCTGGATACCACATGATGAGTCCACCAAACTGTTGATCTGCGAGCGCGGAGATGCCCCAGAGTCGGGGTGCATGCACGTACGGCGCATAGAAGGGCGTTGGGGAGAAGGTAAACACGATTCCCAGAACCATCATAAACATCGCGTTGACGAAGAGGTAGATGACCCGCATGGGATAGGCCAGACGCTGTTCAGGAAGAGGACTGAGCACGGGCCACCAGTTGAGTAGTCCGAACGCCATGAATGAGAGGTGTTCGAGGATGTGGACTTGCTCGTTGCTCAACGTCTCGTCATACAGAACCGGCAAGTGCCAGAGATCGATATCGACGTTGAACAGAAGCATGGCGAGAACGGGAAAGGAAAGAAACGAGACGATGGCCGCGCGCCAGGAGCGTTTCAAGAAGCGGCGCACCAGCCACTCGGGCAACGAGAGCAGCACAAGCGGCGGCCAGAGCGAGGCCAACAAGAGGTGCTGGACCATGTGCGCGCTAAACAAATACTTGTCGCTAATGGCGTCCAGAGGTGAGATCAATGCAAAGAACGCCACCAGCACGGAGAGAGCGAAGCAGCTGACCTGCAGGCGATTGGGTGGCGGCCCCAGATTCCGGCGCCGGCGCAATGGTTCCACTGCGTACCAGTACGCGACAGAGATCAAGAGCAACCCGATAAGGACGCTGGGCTCCCAGTTCCACTGGGTCAGCAGCGCCGAGGTGGAGGGCGCCACTACATATGATCCGTTTCTGAGGGATATGGGGGTCGTTCGACTCCCGAAGATATCACACGGTCACTTTGACACGGGGTAGGGCACATCGGCTAGTTTGAAATCTGTGCCGGTGGACACGTCGACATACACCTAACCGCGCGTCCCTGAACGCCAAACACTTACCACGGGCACAATTCTTTTTGTGGAGGCCCACCATGCAGGAGGGGCTTGAGTAGCCGCGGGTGCTTGCTCCTTATTCTCGTAGCAAGCACTCTCGTCGCGGACATTACAGTCGAGATCAGCCGGCCGCCAAACGCGAACGCGTATGCTGATATGCAGAGCACGGAGACAGGCACGCCGGTGTCCATCCCGACTGTGCAGATTCCAGAGTCCACCCCGGTATCGGTGCCAACTCTTACACTTCCCCAGCCGACGTCAACCCCCACACCAACGGTTGTGCCCAGGCATAAGGTGAAACGAGTACCGAAGCATCGCCGACCGGCGCCGGTGAAGCGGCCGACCGCGATACCTCAGCAGTGGATCTGGGCGTACCTCACGTCGTACTGCCCTGCATCGGCCGGCTCGATGTCGTCAAACGGTAGCCAGGTGTTCTACGGCATGCTGGCCAACAATTACTACCCGTACGGCACACACGTCTATCTGCCCGTTCTGGGAATCACCGGCGTGGTCGAGGATCGGATCGGATCGATGGCTCTGTGGAACCACTTCGATGTGTGGAGTCCCGTGTGCTACAGCACGCCGACTGGGTGGTTCCGGGTTGCCGTCCGGACTGCCGGGAGCTAGGCGGCGCGCTCCTGCTGTTGTTCCTCGACGATCAGGTTCTCGGATTCAAAGCCAAGCGCCTGGTACACCTTGAGCAGCTCCTGCAGGTCGGTTCGATTTTCGAGTCGATGCACAGCCAGGGTAGCCCGGCGCGCGCCTTTAACTATCAGTAGGTACATTGTTTGCTCATTTCTCGTTTTATCACCCTCGTTGCATGGTACACATGCAAGATTGGAGCCAGATGAGATCTGATCCGTGGGCGCTCGTAATACAACGCGCAATGCTCTTCGGTTGTAACAGCCAAAGAGCAGACGCCTGTACCGGCGTGGTCAATAATGGAGTAAGGCCATACCAAGGAGTCGGCATCTCGCACCGGGAGGTATGCTGTGTTTCGACCGCTTGATCGCTTTATCGACTCTCAGACCTGGCTCGATTCACTGGCGGAGCCATTGCAGGGCTGGGTCAACTCTCTATTCTCGGGTGGTGATGCCGGCAAGCAAGTAAAAAATTTCCTGAACGGCACCTGGCTTGGCCATCCGCTCCATCCGGTCGTTACCGATGTTCCTATTGGCGCCTGGGTTGCTACGTTGGTTCTCGATACGGCTGCTTCGGTATCGGGAGACGAAGGATATGAGCGAGCGGCAGATCTGACACTGGCCACCGGTCTGGCTGCTGCCGCGGGTGCCGCAGCCAGCGGATGGACCGATTGGAGCGATACGTACGGCAAGGATCGCAAGGTTGGGCTCGTTCATGGCCTGACCATGGTGGGAACGGTACTGGCCTATGCCGCCTCGCTGGGCGCGCGCTGGAGCGGCAATCGCAAACTGGGCAGAATGTGGTCGAACCTCGGCCTGGGTCTCCTGACAGCCGGTGCCTACCTGGGTGGGGATGAGGTCTACGACCTGGGATTCGGCGTGAATCATACCGCGTTTCTGCATGGCCCAACAGAGTTTGAATCCGTCATGCCGCTGGACGATTTGCAGCCGAATAAACCGACCAAGGCAGATGTTAAGGGTGTTCCCATCCTGCTGGTCCGCATTCAAGACACGCTGTACGCGCTGGACGATACCTGCGTGCACGCCGGATGCTCACTTGCCGGCGGTCACTTACAAGGGGCCAGCATCGTGTGCCCCTGCCATGGATCGCAGTTCGACCTGCGAGACGGATCCGTCATTAATGGCCCGGCTACGATGCCGGAGCCGTACTATGACGTTCGGGTGCAGAACGGAATGATCGAAGTGAAGCAGGGCACATAGATCTCGGAGATCTATGCATCTCCAGCCGGTCGGGCAGTCGGCGCCGGTATATTGGCAAAGGCCAGCGCATCACCACTGACTACCTCGTACATGCGCGCCAGGTCGTCGTACCACTCTTCCGGCACGTCGCGCAGGGGAAGGGGGCCGAGCCGTTTGAGGATGGCTTCCGGAACAGGCGGTGGAGTGATGCGGGTTGTAACCTCGTCCAACTCCTCACCTGCCTGCCAGAAGTCGCCGAGCCGATCTTCCAGCGGCTCCGAGGAAACGCGAGGCGCTCGCGCCGCAGGGGGGCGCTCGCGCTGCCGCCCGCCGCGTAGAGCAGCCATGACCTGCTCCCGGCTCTTGCCGCGCAGCTCAAAGAGAAGGAATGGATCGCGGTCGAACTCCGATCCCAGCACGTAGTACACGGCCGCTACGTGCTTGCAAGGACTGGCCCAGTCAGGACAGGTACAGGACATGATCAGGTCCTCGCCCGATCGAGGAAACAACGGAACCTCGGCGGCCCGAAAAATATCCTCGATGTCGCGCGGCATCTCACCGGAGAGCAAGCGCGCGGCATAGATGGCCTTGCGCCGTAGCTGGCCGAACACCCGATCCCAATCGGCATTGGTCAGAGGCTTGAGTCCAATCTCCACCCGGTATGGTTGTTTGCGCGAGCCCTGGACTTTAGCCCGTACCAGACCCGGCTGCACGTCGACATCCAGCACATTGCCGTGCCTGGCATACGATCGACCCCGGTTGAGCCGCGCGCTCCAGCCGAACTTCTCCAGTACGCGGATCCAGCGCTGTGCCCACCAGGAGCTGGCAAATTCCGTTTTCCGTGGCATCTCTTACTCCGCCATGACCGCTTCACGCCGCAGTGCGAACAGATCGCGTAGCTCGTCGGTCGAGAGCTCGGTCAGCCATGCCTCTCCCTCACCCACGATCTGCTCGGCCAGCTGGCGCTTGCTCTCGATCATGTCGTCGATACGCTCTTCCAGGGTGCCGGACGATATCAGCTTATGGACCTGGACGTTACG
>DASVZE010000274.1:0-2145 GCA_036391775.1 Chloroflexota bacterium
GGATTGCGGATGGTCAGTCCGGAGCAACTGCGAGGATGGTGAGTGCCGCACCATATTCCCGTGCATCTCAAATATGCCGTGAGAGGCGAGGAGGCGCAGGATCCGGCTCAGCGCATCCGGGTGGGAACCAACGGCAGCTGCGAGGTCTGCGGCGCTCCGTTGCTGTTCACCACCGAGATGATCCGCCACACCAAGGTCTGCGATCACATGCAGGCAGCGCGACTGACTGTAGCCGAGCGCTGTACTCTGCAGTAACTCGATGGGATTGATGACGTTCCTGACATTCGTTACACTTTTGTCCTTGCCCAACTCTCCTGGCTCATCGTACGCAGCGGCCATGCCTCGTGCTCCTTTCGCGGCGATATTGTTCGACGACGATCCTTTGCATTCACTGCACTACCATGCACCGATGGTCGAACGAGTGGAAGCAATTATGCGCCAAGAAATGGCCAGGAAATGGCCACGGGCAGACACGGAGACGTCATTGCCGCTTGCACCGCCTGGCGATATAATCCGCCCAGGATTGAGTGGGCGACGAGGAGAACCAATGTGAAGCCGGCCGTCAGTCGCGTCCCGATTGCGACCGAGAGCGATGGAGAGCAGTCTGATTTTGCGAGGCTGGTACGCGATGCACTGCGTCACCTTCACGATCCCGTTTACCTTCGACGTCATCCGCTCGCACATCAACTGAGGGAAGAAGTCCGTCCATCTGACAGAGGGAAGAGGCTTCATCAACTCCTGCTCGACGCGATTTCTGCTCTCCGTCCGGGGCCCGGGTCGACTGACGTCAGAGCATCCCGCCGGCACGAGCTGCTTATGTTGCGCTACGTCGAAGCACTAGAAATCGGCGATGTATCGGTGAGGCTCGGCGTGAGCCGGCGCGAGTACACCCGACAACATCGTCAGGCGCTCGATTGTGTCGTATTGCATCTTCAGGAGTCGGACGTTCTCTTTTCTTCACTCCTGGGTGACTCGTCAGTGCCGTCCGCCGTCGGACGCCCGGCCCTGGTACATCGGATTCCTCTGCCCTTGGACAGCTTCATCGGCCGCGCGCAGGAGCTGGACCATATCCTCCGCCTCATCGATTCGGCTCGCCTCATTACGCTCACGGGACCGCCGGGGACCGGCAAGACACGCCTCGCGGTGCAGGTAGCGGCCGAGCTCTCTGCTCCATACAGTGGCGACGACGTGACGTTTCCCGACGGCGTCGCCTTCGTACCGCTCGCCTCGATCGCCGACCCGGACCTTGTAGTCTCTTCGGTCGCGCAAACGTTGAGAGTGCGGGAAGAGGCAGATCACACGCTGTTGGAGTCGTTGCAAGAATATCTAGCTCGCCGCCGCATGCTGCTGGTTCTCGACAATTTCGAACATGTGCTTCATGCGGCACCTGCTGTGTCTCAGCTCCTCACGGCTTGCTCGCAGCTCACTGTCCTGGTCACGAGCCGCGAAGCGTTGCACCTCTCGGGCGAGCACGAATATTTTGTGCCTCCATTGAAGATGCCCGAGGACCAGGGATCGATCAAGTTGGAAGATATTGCCGAGAGTGAGGCAGTCCGTCTGTACGTGGCGCGGGCTTCGGCCAAGACATCCGGCTTCCTCCTGAGGGAGCAGAATGCGGCCGCTATCTGCGAGCTGTGCCGCCGGCTCGACGGACTTCCGCTGGCTATCGAACTTGCGGCTGCGCGTAGCCGTGTCTTTCCGCCACATGCGCTGCTGGATCGGCTGACAGATCGTGGGGGCCGGACAATCACGCTCAATCTGCTAACGGGAGGGCCGAGAGACGTGCCCAGCCGGCAGCAGACTCTTCACAATGCGATCGAATGGAGCTTCCGACTGCTGACGGCAGATGAGCAGCGACTCTTTGCGCAGCTCTCTGTCTTCTCCGGAGGTTGGACGCTCAAAGACGCGGAGGCTGTCTGCACCCTAGGCAGCGATCTCGACACCCAGGCCAGCATGGCCTCACTGGTCGACAAGAGCCTGGTGCAGCAAGCCGAGATGTGGGACACCGTGCCTCGCTTCAGCATGCTGGAGACGATCCGAGGATATGCAGCAGACAGGCTTATGGAGAGAGGGGAAGAGGAGAGAACTCGCACGCGCCACGCCTCGAACTTCGTCCACCTGGGGCAAGAAGCATATGCCGTGTTC
>DASVZE010000275.1:0-5308 GCA_036391775.1 Chloroflexota bacterium
CTTCGTGGACACCTTTGCCCTTGTACGCAGGGCCAGCCTGCAGGGCGTCGGCCTGATGCACACCGATTCGCACCAGTGGGGCGAACCCGTGCGCGCTCCGGTGCTCCGCCAGCTGACGCTGGATGGCGACGGCGCAGCTCAGGGCCGAAACGGGCTCGGAAAAGGCCACAAAGAAGCCGTCTCCCGCGTGATCCACTTCCTCGCCACCGAACTCACTGATGATGCCCCGGAGCGTTCGGTCGTGCCACTGTATCAGGTCCCGCCAGGCACTATCCCCAATTGCCTCCACCAACTGCGTGGAAGAGACGATGTCGGAAAACAGAAAAGTGCGCGTCGCGACTAGATTCCCCTGCCGAGCTAGGTCCGCCAGCGTTGCTGACACCCGTTGGACGTCGCGGCGAGCACCCAGACGCTCAAAGACAGCCTGCGCCGCCCGCAGCTCTCGAGCTGCCGCGTCCTGCTCCCCCAGGCTTCGATACGCCTGTGCCGTCAAGGTGCGCACGCGTGCTGCTTCGTAGGGCGCATCAATCTGTAGCCAGTACTTGAGCGCCCGTCCAAGCGTGGTGATGGCCCGCTCCGGATCGCCGCCGGCCAGCTGGACGGAACCTCTAGCCTGAGCGGCGCTCGCCCTGAACAGTTCGCTGCCATAGTCGGAGGCAAGCGTCTCCAGCTCCTCAGTACCAGCAGCGGCGTCGTCCAGGGCGCCTGCATTCAGCGCAATATCCACGAGCGGCAACAGCAGCCGGCCTCGCTGGAGGCGACTGGCGGTATCCTCACGCAACGCGCGACGGATCGAATTGACCGCAGCGGCGGCGTTTCCGCGAAGCAAGGTCAGGAGAGACCGTGCCGGCTCCCCCGATTGCCCCAGCGCACACGCCTGATCGAGGGCCTCTTCCGTACCGTCGAGATCGCCCATGCGCAGCCGCAACTCTGCCAGCTCCGCGAAGGCCTCGCCGGCCGCGGCAGGGCTATACCGAGGCAGCTCCTCGCTGGCCAGCCTTGCCTCCACGCCGGCCTCGGACCATGCACCGCGGAGCCGCAGGAGCTCGGCCCGATGCACCCGGCACACGCCCGGGAAGCCGGTAATCGCCTCTCGACTGCACCAGCGCCGCGCCGCATCGGTCCACTCTGTCGCTCGCTTCAGATCCACAAGCTCACGGCAGATGCTGATGGCCCGGCAGAGCACGGTCCCGGTCGTCATGGCACTCAGCTCCCCGGCCACGGCACAGGTTGCGGTTTCGTCAATCAAGAGCAATCCTTCATCAACGTCTCCTGCGTCAAGCAGGGACCAGCCGAGCCCCTGAGTCGAGAGCGCCCACAGGTCACGATCTCCGTATCGCTCTGCCAGCTCGACGGCCACACGAAACAGCCCTATCGCAGCATCAGCATCTCCACCGGCTCTGGTCACACGACCCCGGGTATACGCCAGGTACCCGTGCTCGACGCCCTCCGGCTCTGCCTCGATCAGGCGAGCGCCGCGAGCCCGCCACCCTGACACCAGCGACACCGATCTGGCCGAAGCGTACTCGTCTGCAAGCCACAGCGCAACCGCGCCGGCCCGCCTCCTGTTTCCCTCGGCAAGATAACGGCTGTAAGCACGCTCAAGATACGCTAGCTCCTCTTCCAGGTGCCCGCTCCAGAAGGAGACATCTGCCAGCAGCATCAATTCGTCGGGTGGGAGACCCTCCTTCTTATCTGCATCAGAGAGCGCGGCGAAGGCAGCATCCCAGTCATGGCGGCGCGCGGCGTCCTTGGCTGCGAGCACCTGGTCCGTCACGTTCGTCGCCATGCACACATCTTAGAGCAGCTTTCAAGACCAGTGGAGAGAGTGCATATGCTGACCTGTCATGAGCAAGCCATTGGTCAGTGACGAACTGTGGGAGGTGATCTGGCCTCTGCTGCCTCCCGAGCCGCCCAAGCCCAAAGGAGGACGACCGCGGGTGTCCGATCGGGCGGCACTGGCTGGGATCATCTTCGTGTTGAAAACCGGGATTCCCTGGGAGCTGCTGCCACAGCAGATGGGGTGTGGCAGCGGAGTAACCTGCTGGCGGCTGCGCGACTGGCAGGAAGTCGGCGTCTGGGACCGGATGCACCGCATGCTCTTGGATCGCCCGGGAGCAGCCGACGAGATCGATTGGTCGCGGGCCTCGCTGGATTCAGCGAGTGTACTCGCAAAAAGGGGGGCGACGAGACCGGGTCGAATTCCACGGCACCCAGAGGGTACCCGGGCAAACCGGGCACGAAGCGGCATGTTGTGATCGACCGACGCTGCATCCCCCTCGCAGCCCTCCAGAGCGGGGAGAACCGGCACGACTCGATGCTCTTCGAGCCACTGCTGGCATTCATCAGGCATTCCTCTCGCTTGGCTGCTCACTCATCTGCTGCAACTTCCTCGGGTTTTGAAGGGATCTCTAAGATGCATTGTCTCGAATGCTCCGGTCTGGGAGACCGTCTCCGGCGCAGTGACGTTACCGGAGACCTCGAGATCGACCCGTACTTCAACCGTGCCGGTGCTGAGCGCCGTGCCGCGGCTGACGTCGTCCACCAGGTTCCGGTGATGCCCCGGGCATTAAGGGAGGTGTCGAATGCGACCTTTCCTGGACTCTTCTTCCTGTCCGCATGCGTCCTTACTTCTCGATCGGCGCCCCAACCAGGTTTCCCCACTCGGTCCACGATCCGTCGTAGGTCTTCACATGGGGTAGCCCAACAGATAGGTAAGCACGAACCAGGTATGGTTAGCCCGCGCGCCGATGTGGCCGTAACAGATGATCTCCTGGTCCGGCCAGATTCCGTGGGTGCCCTGGTAAAGTGCTCGCAACTCGTTCGTCCCCTTAAAGGTTCCGTCGGCGGGATTCACAGCCATCTCCCAGGGAATGTTCCGGGCTCCAGGGATATGGCCCGCCTGCTCCCCACTGCCCCGCCGGTCATCGCCGAGGGAGAGAGATATCCCGCGATATTCAGCCGTCGAGCGCACGTCGATGAGCGGCCGGCCTCCATCTGTCGAAGGACTTCATCCCGATAAACGCAGACGGAGAGGTCTGGCTCCCCGGCCTTATAGCTCGTCGCCGGGTACGTGGCGAGCTTGCCTGTCCAGGGCCGATCTTCAATGTCCCACCGGAGGCGTCCGCCGTCCATGATCCGGACGTCTTCATGGCCGTAGAGCTTGAACAGCCAGAGCGCGGACGTGGCAAACCAGTTGCTCTGGTCACCATAGCATTCCGCTACCCACGCGGTGCTCGCCACTGCCTCCGGACGGGCATATCCTGCGACCTTGGCCCCGAACCCGACTGTTGCCATGGTCACACTCCTTTCGTCATGGGCGGGTTGCCGTGGTCCGGCGTACTTGGATCGTTACCAAGATCCGATTCGCTTGAAACGGAACGACGAACGTCGCTCTGGCTCCCGGGGTTTTCCGTTGCTTCGGGGTGCACCATTCGGCAAGGACCAGACTATCCCGCCAGAGGCTGGGTGGCCAGGCAAAGTCGGCAAAGTTAGGTGAAATGGTGTGACTGTACGATGTCTGTGACTGGTGGTACGATAGTGGACAAATCAGCGGAGAGGTCATACTGCGCGGTGGAGGTCATCGAGTATGCCCTGGATCGAAGCTCGTAGATCACGCTCTGACAGTCCTGCGTCACCACACTTCGAACAACGAGTTCGTGCAGCATACGCCCTTCAGTAGTACAGCCGCTGCTTCTTCCTGGCCTCCACGTACGCCTTGCGAGCACTCGTGACGCTCTCTTCTCCCGAGACTTCGGCGATCGGCACGTCCCACCAACTCTCGTATGACGGAACCTGCACCTCTCTGTCGATCGGTACATAGATCAGAGTGGTCCGGCTCTCCTGAGCGGCGCGCTGCAGCGCTTGTTGGAGCGATTCCCGGCTGTCGGCGTAGTAGGCCTTGGCTCCGAGACTCTCCGCATTCTTGACGAAATCGATGGGGATAAAGGAGCCTTCCAGGGCGCCGGTCTGGGCGTCTCGAAAGCGGAACTCGTTGCCGAAGGCAGGCGTGCCCGAGCTTTCCTGTAAACCGCGGATACAGCGGAAACCGTTGTTATCCAGCAGGACGATCGTCAGCTTGCATCCCTCCTGAATTGAGGTGACGATCTCGTTGCTCAGCATCAGGTAACTTCCGTCTCCAACCAGGACGTATACGTCGCGGCTCGGATCCGCCATCTTCACGCCGAGGCCGCCGGCAATCTCATAGCCCATACAGGAGTAGCCGTACTCCAGGTGATATCCCTTGGGATCGACCGGTCGCCAGAGCCGCAAGAGGTCTCCGGGCAGTCCGCCCGCTGCGCATACCACGACGTCTCTGGGACCGCTGTACGAGTTGACGATCCCGATCACGTTCGCCTGCGATAATGTCCCGTCGAGCACCTGATCGCGCTGCTGGTCTACCGCCTCATCCCACTCGCGTTTGAGCGCGTGGATCCTTTGCTCGTACTGCTCGTCGGTTCGATAGCCGGCGCTTGCCAGCTTTTGTGTCAGCACCTCAATAGTCGCGCGAGCATCACCGTGCAGAGGAAAGGCGCCAAACTTGTAAGCGTCCATGGCCGAGATGTTGATGCTGAGGAACCGGACATCGGGGTTCTTGAACGCGGTATGGGAGGCCGTGGTGAAGTCGCTCAATCGAGTGCCGATAGCAAGAATCAGATCCGCCTCGGCCGCCAGGCGATTCGCCGCCAGACCTCCGTTTGGACCAACCGGACCCACCTCCCATGGATCATTCCAGGGGAGTGCGCCTTTACCCGCCTGAGTCACGCACACCGGGATGCCGAAGCGCGTGGCAAAGTCTCGCAGCACCTCCGACGCTTCGGAGTAAATAACCCCTCCGCCCGCGATGATGAGCGGTCTCTTCGCGCCTGCGATCAGCTGTACTGCCGCATCAACCTCGTCCCGGGCCGGCGTGTGGCGGCTGATATGATGCACCCGGCGGGCAAAGAAGTGGCTGGGGTAGTCATACGCCTCTGTCTGCACGTCCTCGGGCAGCGCGATGGTCACGGCGCCGGTCTCCGCCTGATCGGTCAGAACCCGAATCGCTTCGGGAAGTGCCGACAGGATCTGCTCCGGCCGGTAGATCCGGTCCCAGTAGCGCGAGACCGGCCGGAAGGTGTCGTTGACGCTCACATCCTGGCTTCCCGCGTACTCCAGCTGCTGGAGCACGGGGTGGGGCTTCCGGCTGGCAAAGATGTCGCCTGGGAGGAGCAGCACAGGCAGGCGATTGACGGTCGCCGTCGCCGCCCCGGTCACCATATTGGTCGCGCCCGGGCCGACCGAGGAGGTGCAGGCAAATATCTGCAGGCGG
>DASVZE010000276.1:0-2412 GCA_036391775.1 Chloroflexota bacterium
CGGCCGGCGAAGAATCGATTGCAGGGACCGAGCCTGTGCTTCAAGTCCGTGATCTGAACACGCACTTCCGCACACGAGACGGTGTCGTGAAGGCAGTCGACGGCGTCTCCTTCGAGGTTGCGCCGGGTGCAAGTGTCGGCATCGTGGGCGAGTCCGGTTCCGGCAAGAGCGTCACATCGCTCTCGATCATGCGCCTCATTGACCCCCCCGGGTACATCGTAGCGGGGGAGATCATCTTTAAGGGAAGAGATCTCCTTCAACTGTCTGATGAGGACATGCGCCGTGTACGAGGCGACGGCATCACCATGGTCTTCCAGGAGCCGATGAGCGCCTTGAACCCGGTGTATACGGTGGGCGATCAGGTGGCCGAAGTGATTCAAGTTCACCGCGACGTGGGCAAGCGTGCCGCCATGGAGCGCGCAGTCGAGCTGTTCAAAATGGTCGGCATTCCGGCCGCGGAGCAACGCGTCCGGGACTATCCCCACAACATGAGCGGCGGCATGCGTCAACGTGTGGTCATCGCCATGGCCCTGGCCAACGATCCGGACCTTCTCATCCTGGACGAGCCCACCACGGCGCTGGACGTGACGATCCAGGCGCAGATTCTCGAGCTGGTGAAGAAGCTACGCGAGGAAGTGAATACCGGCGTTCTGCTGATCACGCACGATATCGGTGTGATCGCCGAGATGTCCGAAGAAGTGATCGTCATGTACGGTGGAAAGGTTATGGAGCGCGCGGGTGTGCTGCAGCTGATCAAGGACCCCAAACATCCCTATACCAAAGGATTGCTGGCATCCATTCCCTCACTGGGCATGAAGCACCAACGGCTCAACGTCATCGCCGGCACGGTGCCCAATCCGCTCAATATGCCGCCGGGTTGCCCATTCGCTCCTCGCTGTCCCTCTGTGATGGATATCTGCAAGACGATGCCCGAGCTGAAGACACTGGATGATGGCCGCCAGGTCTTTTGCTGGCTCTATGAATAGGGGATTCGCCGTGGAGATTGGGATGTGCAAGCTAGACCGCGTGATCGCGGATCAGGGTACAGTCGAGTAATGCAGGAACAATCGGGGCCGGGCACAACCGAGACGCAGCACGCAGATGACGTTCTGCTCGAGGTGAAGAGTCTCAAAACGTACTACCCCGTGTTCGGAGGCGTGCTGCGCCATCGCGTGGGCTCGGTGAAGGCGGTCGACGACGTTTCATTTGTCATCAAACGCGGCGAGACGCTCGGGCTTGTCGGCGAGTCCGGCTGCGGCAAGACCACCGTCGGGCGATCGATCATCCGCCTTACACAACCTCTCTCTGGTGAGGTGACCTTCGAGGGGCGAGATATCCTCTCCCTACCGCGTTCCGAGATGAAGAGGATGCGCAAAGATCTCCAGATCATCTTTCAGGACCCGTACGGCTCGCTCAATCCTCGCATGAGCGTGGGAGACATCGTCGGTGAGGGTTTGATGGTGCACGGCATGAAGGATCGCCGGGAGCGGGAGAAGACGGTCCAGGACTTTCTCTCGGTGGTGGGCTTACGCAAAGATTACATGCGCCGGTATCCGCACGAGTTCAGCGGCGGTCAGAGGCAGCGCATCGGCATCGCGCGCGCGCTCGTGCTCCATCCCAAGTTCGTGGTCGGGGACGAGCCGGTATCGGCGCTCGACGTCTCCATCCAATCCCAGGTGTTGAACCTGCTCAAAGACCTGCAGCAGGAGCTGAATCTCACCTACCTTATCATCGCGCACGATCTGAGCGTGGTGGAGTACATCAGCGATCGCGTGGGTGTGATGTACCTGGGCAAGCTGGTCGAGATGGCAACGGCCGAGGAGCTATACGCCAACCCTCGTATGCCGTATACCCAGGCGCTCCTCTCCGCTATTCCCGTCCCCGACCCGACCGTGAAACGGCAGCGCATCGTGCTGCAAGGCGATGTCCCCAGCCCGATCAATCCTCCCTCGGGCTGCCCCTTCCGCACCCGGTGCTGGCTGGCACAGGATATATGTGCAGAGGTGACACCGCCGCTGCGCGAGATCACGCCAGGACACCTGGCGGCGTGCCATTTCGCCTGACGAGGGCTGTTTAGATGTTACGAGCTTGATGCCTCCGGCGATGATCCATACTGCCCTCTATTCCCATCAACAGTGACTCGACATATGATGACCGTATGGTGCGAGTGTCCGCTGAACGTTTCGAGGAGCTAGCCGGCCAGGTGATCGCGGAGCTTCCGGAGTGGGTGAAGCAGCAGATGGGCAACGTCCATGTGGCGGTCGAGGACAGCCCGCCCGCCGGCCAACCGGGATTACTCGGCTTGTACCAAGGCGTCCCTTTGACCATGCGCGGAGGTCAGTACGCGGGGCCGCCGGACACGATCACGCTCTACCGTTCCACCATCGAACGACAGGCGGCAACGGAAGCCGA
>DASVZE010000277.1:0-4768 GCA_036391775.1 Chloroflexota bacterium
TGTCAAATCGGTGTAGCCACCACGATGGACTACCTGAAATAAGGTCGGAAGGAGGTCAAAACCATGAACCGAAAAGTGCTGGTAGCGACTGGCCTTGCAGGCGCACCTGCTGTAATTCCTTTGATCAAGAAGGCACGGACCCTGTATAACAACGCTCCAAATGCTCCTGCAGCGTGGCGGCGAAGTATCAATAGCCATGACAAGTTCACACACGACAGTATTAATAGTCTGGGGTATGACTGGAGCCGCATCGCCGATCCTGGCATGTCGCCGGTTTTTCCGCTAAGGGTCTACCTCCCTCAGTCGACGGAAGACGTTGTCCACATCGTCAACGAATGCAAGCAACGAGGTGAGAGACTAGTCGTTCGCTCCAAAGGGCATTCGAGCAATGATCTAGTCCTCACACGGGGAAGTGTTCTCCTCGTGGAGAGGTTGACCAAAGTTCTCGACTTCAACGAACTAGAACAAACGGTTACCGTCGAACCGGGTATAACGTTGTCCGAACTTGACGATTTCCTGGCCCTTCGCGGCTATGGTTTGCCGGTCATCGGTACACATAATCACATCACAGCCGGTGGCTTTGCCTCCGTAGGCGGTATCAGCGCTGCTTCTCATCGGGTTGGACTTTTCGTGGACAATATCGTGGAGTTGGAGTACGTCAACTGGGATGGCAATGTGATCACCTGCAGCCGTGCCAAACGACCGGAAGACTTCAACAGGGTCCGGATGGGACTCGGCGAGTACGGCGTCATCACGAAGGTTAAGGAACGCGTCTATCCTGTCAACAAGTACCATACCATCCTGGTCCGGGAGCGTCATTCGTTCCGCGACCTGGAGAAGTGGCTGGCAGCAGCCAGGACAATCTTTGAGCATGGTGATGAAGGGGCACTCTACACGAGGGTACTGTGGAGCGACTTTCCGCTTCGGGGTGGGAAAAACCTCACGGTGGGGTCGATTTCCCTGTATAAGGAAACGCCTCAGTCCATCTTGAAGAATCTGCGCAACACGATCCAGTACGGCTATCTCCACCGTATTGGCTTCGTGGCCGGACGCGTCGCTCCAGGCTTGGAGGCATTGTTTCGGCTCTGGGGCATCATCGGTGTACTGTTCAGCTCCAAGTACGCCTCGATCAAGAACATTGAAATCTTCATCGACAAGATCATTGACTACTCGGTGGGTGACGCAAACCGCCTACTGATCATTTTCTCTCCCTTCGAGGTTTACGAGCAGGTGTTCCGGGAGAACTACGACTTGATGCAAGAGTATCGAAAGCGCAATTTGGTCTTCACTTTCCTCTCTTGCGAACTCGGCCCGTTTGTGTCGGAGTACCTTGGCCACGGCGACCCGAAAAAAAAATTTGTCGACATCGTCTTCGAGGTCGGTGTCAACCCGGACCGTATGACGGACCAGCTACTGGAAGAGGTGATCCGGAAGATGGACGATATCACGATCAAGTACGGGGCATATCGCTATATGCAGACGAAGACGTCCAGGGATCCGGAGCGCCGTGCGGCCGTCAACCCCAATACGTACTATGCTCAGCAGGCTGGAGGCGTGCCGGTTCGCGAGGAGAAGGGCTGACTTACGTTGCTGCAGTGAGCAGGTAGGTGGATGTTAGTGAAGCCTAGCGTACCGCCCGCTCCGCTCGCTCGCGCTCGTGCAGCAATGCCCACTTCCTCGCCATCTCTGTGGAGCCCGTGGCCTTGGCCGATATTTCATGTATTGAAGGAACGAACTCGCCCAAGGCGGCGGTGGCTTGAAGCATCGGAGCCCGGGGGTTTACATAGATCTCGGCCTTGTCTCGCTTGATCCCTCGTAACACCGCACTCGCCACTTTCTCTGGTGGAGAGCTACCGACCAGAGGGTTGACCTTGATGCCCTGCTCCTTGACACGCGTGTACATGCCTGCCTCGATGAACCCGGCGATAATCGAGGTGGCACTTATCCCCAGATCTCGGTACGTGCTCCTCAAGGATTTGGTAAAGGCAATGAGGCCCGCCTTGCTGGCAGCATACGGCTCGCTATACGGGCTAGCGAATTTGGCGGCCACCGACGAGATACAGACGATGTGGCCACGCCCTCGACGCACCATCTCGGGGAGAAGGAGCCTGCTGAGGAGCATCGGAGCCACCAGATTGATAGTCATGGCTCGACTAATGTCTTCCAGATCGAGTTTGTGATAGACGTACGTGAACTCAATGCCGGCCCCATTGATCAGCACGTCCACGCCACCGAATTCTCTCTCAGCCGTCTCCACAAGTCGATTGAGATCCTCCATTCTTGTGACGTCGCCAGCTGACGCTACCGTGCGAACCCCGATCGACTCTGCTCGCGCGACCGTGGGCCGTAGCTCCTCTTCAGAGAGGGCAGACAGTGCCAGGTTCATTCCTTCCCCGGCAAGGGCATCGACGATGTGGGGAACGACGCCGCCGGAGGCACCCGTCACGAGGGCAGTCCGCCCTGCAAGCTCATTCATCCTCTGTTCCTTCCGTCAACGATCGATCGCTGAATTAGCCGGATGCGTTGTGCTTCTCCAGCTCCTGGAGAATGGTCGGGTAGACGTCCCGAGACGTGTCCTTTCCGACGAACAGGTCCATGTGTGCGTAATCGGGAATCACATGACGCGTATACAGATCGTCGCCATTTGCGTCACGCAGCATGTCGTAGGTAATTTCACTTCCTCTGGGGAAGAAGATATGGTTATCCGCACCGTGAATAAATGCGATCGGAATGGCCAGGCGATCAAGATGTGGCAGGTAAGCGTTCTTTCCATTCTTGTCGACGACATGGCCTTCACGGACGATGATGCCAAGCTGTTTGAGCGCTGTCAGGCTCGCTATACCAAAGAACTGGCCGATTGCATCATGTGTGGTCTTGTTGAGCTGGCTGTGCTTGTACGACTCGCCGTAGATGAAGACCACGCGCCGGCAAATCGGATTGTCGCAGGGCTCTTCCATCGGATAGACCTGCGCTATCTTCTCCAGGGTTCGCTGTTTCCAGTCCGCCCTGGAGCGCGCGAACTCCGTGTCCATAGTCTCCACACCAACCCGGCGAAGAAGCGACGCGAGATTCGCCGTCGCTTTGACCTGGTTCAGAACCGGTGACACAGGGTGGGTGGTCAGGACCGAGCAAACGGCCGAACGCACGCCCTGAAGTCCGGCCATCTGAGCCATGAGGAAGGTCATCGAACCGACGCAGTGAGCCACTACCTGTGTGCTATCGGACCCAGTCACCTCCCGTACCTTATTCACCGCCGCCGGGTAATCCTGCGTGGCAACGTCGTCGATAGTGTACTTCGAACCCGCCGACGGCAGCTTTGGGCTGCAGCGCCAGTCGAGAAGCCAGACATCGTAGCCGCTGGAGAAGAGGAACTCGGCAAGGTTGGTATCGATAGTGTCGACCGAGAAGAGCAGGCTTGACGTCCCAAAGGCGTGAGACAGGATGACTGGACCCTTTGTTCCACCCTGGTAGCGGGTAAGCAAGAGCCGAACCCCGTCCCCGGTGGTGAGCGGGATCTCGATCGGTGAGCTAAGCCGCAGGGTTCGCCGTCTCTGGGCGGACAAGGACTCCGAGGTCATTACCGGAGGCGCGCTCTCCATACTTATCCTCACCGGGATACTTCCCGTCCGTCCAAAGTCAAACGCTAAAACGGCCTAAAGTTTACCAGGTTCAAGGATCATCGGCAAGGGAGTGCGACACACTCACGGGCCGCTTGTCATGGCGGATCTCGCTCACTGACTCTTTGGCGTCACATTTCCCGCCAAGGCGCGCAGAATACTCTTCATCTGGAAAACGGTCAGCTGTGGGTGTTTTCCCAGAATCCTGGCAACAATGCCCGTTAGGTGCGGAGCTGCATAGCTATTGCCTGTAGAAGTGATATAGCCTCCGTCCAGCCACGCCACCCGGATCTCGATGCCGGGAGCTCCGAACTCCACCGGTGGGTCGGGATTGTAGTAGAAGAGGAATGGGTCCTTTTCCGTATGCGCGGCGACTGAGATGACAGAGGCATACACAGACGGAAAGCTCGGTTGCGGCATGTTGTTCGCGGCCGTCACCAGAATTGTATTGCGAAAGTACGCCAAATCAGAGATCTCATGGAGAGTCTCATAGAGAGCGCGTTTGGTTGTACCGAGACTCAGGTTGCATACGTCCATCCCATTGTCGACGGCCCATCGGAGTGCTGCAGCGAACACGCGCCCCTTGCCCGTCAGCATGCGTCCGAGCACTCGCACACTGTATAGCTCGCATTCAGGAGCCGCCGAGCGGATGATGCCGGCGCAAGCGGTTCCATGGCCAAAGAGATCTTCATGCGGTTCGGCGTCGAACCGCAATTCGTCACCCTCTTCAGTTATGGATACGTAGCCACGTACCGGCCGGCCGACCGCGGGATGTGCTGCGTCAATTCCGCTATCGATGACCGCGACCTTGATGCCGGCACCAGTACTCTCGCCCCATGCCCATTGGGGCGTAATGTCTTCAATTAGGTCGACTCGACCCAGAGTTCGCAATGCGTCCTGACCGAACGGGGCAGAATATGCCGGCCGCGGCTGTATCAACGGCTCATCTCCACTCCAGGCCGGAAAGCGGTTCCGACCGCCCTTTCACGTAATCGGCCACTCCGCGCAGAATATAGCCACACAGAGCAATCTCGTCTTCCCCTTGCCAGGCAATCTGACGGACCAGGTCCGCCAGCTCGAGAGCCTGTCGGAACACCTGACCTTCTTCAACATCTCTTGCAAAGCTCCGGGCGCGATCCACCAGAACGTCT
>DASVZE010000278.1:0-4057 GCA_036391775.1 Chloroflexota bacterium
GATTTGGCCGAATTGGTCGCCAGGCATTCAAGATTGCGCAGGAGCGACCTGAGCTCGAAATAGTGGCCATTAACGATGTGGGCGACGTTAAGAACATGGCTTATCTATTGAAATACGATACGGTTTACCGCGACGATCGGAGCGAGGTCCACGCCGAGGATGACGCGATCGTGGTGGACGGGAGCCGTTACCCAATATTGAAAGTTGCGACTCCGACAGAGCTGCCCTGGAGGGACCTCGCGGTCGACGTTGTCATCGAATCAACCGGGCGTTTCACGAATGCCACGCAGGCCGAGGCGCATCTTCAGGCCGGAGCCAAGCGTGTGGTGATCTCCGCCCCGGCAAAAGGTGCTCCGGCATTTGTGTTGGGCGTGAACGAGCAGGAATATCGAAGCGACGAACATCGCGTGATCTCCAATGCGTCCTGCACCACGAACTCTATTACCCCGGTTATGGCTGTGCTGGACGAAAAATTTGGAGTACAAAAAGCGCTCATGACAACTGTGCACTCGTACACCGCGGACCAGCGCTTGGTTGACAGTCCACATTCAGATTTCCGGCGGGGACGCGCCGCGGCCCAGAATATCGTCCCGACGAGCACCGGTGCTGCGCGTGCTGCAACCGAAGCCCTGCCTCAGCTCAAGGGACTGTTCGATGGCGTGTCGCTTCGCGTACCCACGGTCGACGTATCCCTATCCGATCTCACTGTCCTGCTAAAGACAAGGACGAACGTAGACGAAATCAATGAAGCGTTCAGGGAGGCGGCGCAGACTGAGCGTTTTGCCGGCATCCTTGCTGTAACCGATGAGCCACTCGTCTCCGCCGATTTCATTGGAAATCCGCATAGCACCATCGTGGACCTGGACCTTACTCAGGTAGTGGACGGTGACTTCGTCAAGGTGTTCGCCTGGTACGACAATGAGTGGGGGTACTCCAATCGGCTGGTGGAGGAAGTTGTCATGGTCGGAGAGGCACTACAAAAGGAAGCCGCGACGGTGTAGATTCCCGTCTACATAACCACAGTTCGGCGTGCAACCGGCTGCCTTCGCTCAGATATTCAATTGGCGAATCCGCCATGGGTACCGTCCCTCGACCACAGTCCGGCGCACCACAATGTCGTACGCCAGAGCTCAGAAAATAGGTTGATATACTCGTCCATGGTACGCGCTGTCTATATGGGCAGCGAAGGGTTCTCTATGCCACCGCTTCGGGCACTATGGCATGAGGGACCGCATCTGGCTACGCCCGTAGAAATTGTCGGCATCGTTACCCAGCCCGATCGTCGATCCGGCCGGGGTCGCGTCTTCTCAGCAAACGCGGTCAAGAAATTTGGGCTGGAGCACAATATTCCGGTTGTACAGCCTGTATCACTACGTGAACCCGGCAACCAGGCATCACTCACTGCCCTACGCCCGGACCTGTTCATCGTGGCGTCGTTCGGGCAGATCTTGCCGCGTACAGTGCTTGAATTACCCGCTATGGGCTGTCTGAATGTTCACCCGTCACTCTTGCCACGCTACAGGGGACCCGCACCGATAACTGGAGCTTTACTTGCCGGTGACACTGTGACCGGTATCTGCCTGATGCAAATGACAAGCCGTATGGACGCGGGACCCATCTTGTCGGCTCGCTCATACCGCATCCCCACCGGAGTAACGGCGGGTGAACTAACGGAAAGCCTGGCCGACCTGGCAGCCATGATTCTTGTCGAAGATCTCCCCGCCTGGATTAACGGTACGATGGAGCCGAAGCCGCAAGACGAGACGAAGGCGACGTACACTCGACTCCTCGCCAAATCGGACGGGGCGCTCGATTGGGAAGAGCCGGCACACGTTCTGGCACGCCGCGTCCTGGCATACAATCCGTGGCCGGGTGCCTACTCTGGATGGAATGGACGACAGCTTCGTCTCTTGCGCGCGGACTCACTCGCCGGACAGGAACAACCCGGAAAAGTAATCGGTGCTGATGCCGATGGGGTGCTCATTGGGTCACGGGAAGGGATCTTGCGCGTGACTGAACTTCAGCTCACCGGTGGCCGACCCCTTTCCGCCAGGGACTTCATTGCCGGGCACCGCGACATCGTCGGGGCCGTTTTGCAAACTACCGAACTATGATCGTCGCGACTGGTCGTATTGTGCTGCGCATATCTCACAGTCACTCGCTGAAAGATAAGCGAAGTGTGGTCCGGCCCCTGATCGCGCAGCTTCAGAGACGATTCCAGATCTCGGCGGCGGAGGTTGAAGAGCAGGATCGGTGGCAAACCGGCGTCATTGGTATCGCGTGTGTCTCCAGCGAAACAGCACACGCCGAATCGGTCATCGCCCGAGCTATCGTTTTCCTCGAGCGATCAGCGTCGGATGCGGAAATTGTCGATGTTCGAACGGAGACTCTGCATGGGTGCTGACCGACTAGGTCAACCCACGGAAGCCAGCCGTCTCGGGTGCGAGGAACTATCGCTCACGCAGGTTCGAAAGTATGGGACCATCGCGAGCGGGTTCACAAGCGATCGAATGTACCATCTCGTACGGGATGAGGAGTCCGGGTGTGTACGGTGGCAGCTAAAGGAGGTTGCTTTACCTCAGCCGCTGATAAAACACTATGATGCCGGTGACCCTAATGAATGGCTGCGCTCGTATCCCGACGCCGGGCGGCCGGAAGACTTCAAGTTCATCGGGTGCCGTGAAGGCAACGAAATCGCCGGCTTACTTACCTGGCGACCCGTCGACTGGAACGAAGTGTTATGCCTGATCGATGTACGAGTAAGAGCGGGCAGTCGTGGCCTTGGTGTAGGATCCGCGCTTGTCAGTGCGCTGCAGAACGAATGCCGCCGGAGGCGCCTCCGCGGTATAACCCTGGAAACCCAGACCTCGAATTATCCGGCGGTGGCTTTCTATTTCAAACACGGGTTCAAGATAGCCGGCTTTCACGAATATCTGTATGCCAACGACGACATGCAGCGCGCCGACGTTGCTCTTTTCCTTTTCTGGATTAGCTAGCCCTCTGACACTATTGGTTGCGCAGAGCGACCTTCAGCGCGAGCTCGATCGCGTGCGCAAGTTCGACAGCTGCTAGATGAAGGTGAGTCGGGTATATTTCTCCCGTTTCCCGCGCAGCCCTCGATGCCGACTCAATCGCCTTCAGTCCGGCTTGACAGTGTCTGTGAGCCTCGTCGATGTCTTGAAGGTCACGAGCTGCTGCCATATTGACTCCCCTCGCATTACGTAGTCTGGCCGCGTTGGGCCGTAGAATGGTAACGATGTGAGGTAGCGACTCGCCATCAAAGGAGCGAGCATGGTAACTGCGCCGGGTGACCAAAAAATAACATACACAACGATGAGCGTCGATCAGTCCGAGGCATTCAATCTCGCATATGAGAGCGCTCTGTCCGAAGTCATGAGTCAGCTCGGAAAGGACTATCCCGCCTACATCGGCGGCAAACCTCGAACGGTCGCCTTGCCCCGTTTCGAGGATCGCAGTCCAGCAGATGCCAATCTCCTGGTCGGTCGGTTTGAAGAATGCGGCCAGGCAGAGGCGGACGCATCGGTGGCCGCGGCTCAGTCTGCATTTCAAAGCTGGTCCCACACTCGATGGCAGGAACGCGTCGCCATTCTCAGGAACGCGGCGGATATCATTCGGGAACGTAAGTTCGAAATGAGTGCATGGCTTACTGTCGAGGCGGGAAAGCCGCGGCTCGAGGCAATGGGCGAGGTGGAAGAAGCCGCTGACCTGATCGAAATCTATTGCAGCCAAATGGAACAGCACAAGGGCTATGTCATTCGGCTCAATCAGCTGTCACCCCAGGAAGTGAACCACAGCGTCCTCCGGCCTTACGGTGTTTGGGCGGTTATTTCACCCTTTAACTTCCCGGTCGCGCTGCTAACGGGAATGATTGCAGGAGCCCTGGTAGCGGGGAATACCGTTGTCTTCAAGCCCTCTGAGAACACCCCGTTGTCGGGCCTGAATGTCTATGGCTGCTTGCGAGACGCGGGCATTCCCGATGGCGCGGTGAATGTCGTCACGGGTCGCGGCAACGATATTGGTGAAGCTCTGTCCGGCC
>DASVZE010000279.1:0-6403 GCA_036391775.1 Chloroflexota bacterium
AAGGACCCCAGCGCACGTGGCCGAGTCCGGGAAGCTTGGGCGAGTGGTAGGCCAGCGGCACGGCCGTGCTGCCGACCTGATCCAATCGGTGCCGATCGAGACGAACGTCCTTGGCATGAACATGGTGGATCCTCGAGGCAAACTCGCGGATGGGGGCAATCTCGTCCATACGCTGCCAGATCATATGCGATGGGTCATAATTGAGGCCGAAATTGGCGTCGGGAATATCTTCGAACATCCGCCTCCAGACGGCAGGGCTGATTGCCAGATTCTTGCCGCCCGGCCATTCGTCCTCGGTAAACAACATCGGACAGTTCTCGATGCCGATATTGACGTCGCGATCGCTTGCGTAGCGTACAAGCTGTGGCCATACTTCCCTGAATAGGGGCCAGTTGTCGTCAATCGACTTGAATTGATCTCGGCCGACAAAGGTGTTGACAGTGCGCAATCCAAGGAGATGCGCGGCGTCGATCACGGCGCGGACATGGTCGATATACACCTGGCGCTCGGCGGCATCTGGAGCGAGTGGATTCGGATAGTAGCCGAGGGCGGAGATTTGAACGTCCGTCTGCCGGAGAAGTGCTTGGACGTCAGTTGCTGCTTTTCCATCGAACCCGTCGACATCGATATGAGTCACGCCCGCGTAGCGCCGCTCGGCCTTTCCCTTCGGCCAGCACATAACCTCGACACAATCGAAGTCATTGGTGGAGGCAAATTCAAGTACCTTCTCGAGCGAGCATTCCGGAAGGATGGCACTGACAAATCCAAGTTTCATGGTTGCTCCCAGAAGAAACTAAACGGGCGGGTTCCCGATCACCCGGTACTGCCCAGTCCGCCACCTGCCAATCGCGCATAGATCCAGGCCAGCAAAAGTATGATCGCTCCGTACAGCATCAGCCGCGTCGCCTGTGAAGCGTTCATGACAGTCAGCAAAGCATCCAGCACGGTAAGAATCAGGGCACCGAAAATAGTCCCTGCGTATCCGCCAAGGCCTCCAAACACGGATGTGCCTCCGATGACCGCCGCGGCTACCGAGAGGAGCAAGTACGTTGTGGCCAGTTGAGGATCGACTGCGTTCTCGTAGCCACCCAGAATCATGCCGGCAGTGGCGCTCAGGATACTCGAGATCGCGTATGTGGCAAGGAGAACTTGCCAGGTTCGGACCCCCGCGAGGCGGCAGGCGACAGGATTGTCACCCACGGCGATGATTGCTCTGCCAAGTCCGCTGTACTTCAGTCCAAGGATCAGGATTGCGGAGATTGGAAGCCAGACGAAAAGCACATCTAGCGGGATGTAAGTTCCCAGAGTTCCAGTCCCGAGCTGGTGCACAGGACCGGGTACCAACGGCGCGCCATTACTTTGCGCTTGACTGTAAACCACCAACATTCCCTCGACAATGCTGCCCACGCCAAGGGTCATGATGAGAGGTTGCACGCCAAAGATGCCGACGCCGATACCGTTGACCAGGCCGGCGACCAGGCCGATGGCCAGGCCGATTAGGACGGCCCAAACAGCACCATGACCACCATTCTGAGCCATGACATAGGCAGCCGCCGACGCGACGCTGGCCACCGACAGGTCGACGCCCGCAGTGAGGAGAACGATGGTCTGGCCGGCAGCGATGATACCAAGAATGGCTGCCAGCTGAACGGTGGAGGAGACCGAGTGCAGAGACCGATAGCCCGGGCTAACACTGGCCAGAATGACGAATAGGATGACAAGGATGGCAGTCAGTGCGTAAAGCGGTTGGTCGGTGAAGCGGCGTTGTAGCTGCTGCAGTCTCGGCGGCAGCTGTTCGATGGCTGGAGCGGAGGTGCTCACTGTTGCCTCCGTAAGGTCAGCACGCCCGCGAAAAGCATGACCAGGACGACGATGACACCTTGTATGACGAGAGCCCAGTTAGGGTCGACCTGCATGAAGCCGAGGATGATGCCAATGAGGCCGAGAACGAAGGCTGCTGCTACTGGCCCCAGCAAACCCCCGCGGCCGCCGGCCAGGCTCACACCTCCCAGCACCACGGACGCAACGCTGTTGAGCGTGTAGTTGGCCGCACTATTGGGATCACCCGTGCTGGTGGCAGCCGTCAGTGCCAGACCGGCCATTGCCACAAACGCTCCTCCCAGCGCATATGCCGCGATTCGCGTCCGGGCTACATTCACTCCACTCAGGAATGCCGCAGTTCGATTGCTGCCCAGCGCGTATACGGAGAGACCCATTTTCGAGCGATAAAAGGGGAGCCAGACGACAAGGATGATTACGGCGAGTACCAGCGCGCCCTCCGGTATGACACCCCACAGCTCCCCGTTGACAAGATTACTGAAATCTACGGACTGCACGCCGCCTCCAGGAGATGGCAATACCCGCAGTGCCACGCCCGACCATATGAAACCGGTGGCCAGAGTGACGATGATATCCGGCACGCGAGACACGGTGATGACAAGGCCGGTCAGGGCGCCGAGCGCGGCCACTCCGACGATAATAACCAGCGCGTAAAGGATCGACTGCTGGAAGCTCGCCGTAGCCAGCCAGGTGGCGGCGACGACATTTACCAGAGCCATCATGGGCCCTATGGAGAGATCAATTCCGCCAATAAGGACGACCGTGGCCTGTCCCATGGCCGCAAACGCCAGTGGAAGTGAGTAAATAACCAGATTCTCGAAGTCGAATGCTCCCAGACTGGAGTGGACAATCTTCTCCACGAGCAGGAGCGCAAGGAAGACGCCGTAAATAGCGAGGGTCCACGTATTACGGCGCAGAAATCGGCGGCGCGTAGAAGCAGGAATGAACGAAGTCGCGCCAGTGGCCGCGGCAACCGAGCTCACGCCACTCCCTCCGCCTCGGTGAGTCCGTGAGCAGCATGGAGGAGCGCGGCTTCGTCGGCCGCGACAGCCGGAAGCTCTCGAACTACCTTGCCCTCGTAGAGAACCAGGACCCGATCGCATACCAGCTGGACTTCGGGCAGCTCGCTGGTGAACATCAAGACTCCAATGCCTTCCGCTGCAAGCTGGCGCAACAGAGCATGAATCTGTCGCTTGGTGCCTATGTCGATGCCGCGTGTGGGGTCGAAAAGCAGCAGAACTTGAAAGCCGGCAGCCAACCAGCGGGCTACCGTCACCTTTTGCTGGTTGCCGCCGCTCAAACGGCGTACTTGTCGCTGGGCGCGAACGTCTATCTGGAGACGCTGCACGGCCTCCCGGACGAGTCTATTTTCTCGCGCAATCCGGATTGCGCCCCATTCGGCTATGCGGTTATACAACGGCAGTGAAATATTTTCATGCACCGAGCGCTGGGGAAGAAGAGCTTCCACTCGGTCGGCCGGTACCAGCACCATCCCAGCTCGAATCGCATCGTATGGCGTGCTCGGGCTCACCGGGCTGCCCTTCACGTATACGTCTCCTCCGTCACGTTTTCGACGGCCCGCAAGGGCGGCGAAAAGCGCGTCCTGTCCCTGACCCTCGAGCGCCGCCACGCCCACGATCTCGCCCGGCCGAACATCAAAGGAGACGCCGTTCACCTCGTTTCCCACCTGCAACTCGTGCACCTGGACGAGCGGCACTTCCGCCGTGTCGATGACCGTATGTCCCGTGTTGATCTCCGTCGTGCCCGATACGGACGCCTCAGCAGGCAAATCCTGGGCGGCAGGCCCGAGCATGAGCTCCACGAGAGCGGCCTCACCGCTTTCTTCTGGAACCATGGTCCCGACGTCGCTGCCATCACGGAGGACGGTGGCCCGATCGCAGTAGACTCCTACCTCCTTGAGACGGTGTGAGATGAAGAGGACAGACCGCCCTTGTTTCCGCCAGTCTCGCATGACCAGAAAGACCCGTTCGGCCAGGTCAGAAGGGAGGGCGGCGGTGATTTCGTCCAGAATCAGGAGCTGTGGATCGCGGGCCAGAGCGCGCGCCAGGTCAAGCATGCGCAACAGGGGAAGCGGAAGATCGCCCACGATCTCGCCGAAATCTATGGTGCTGAGATCCATGTTTTGCAGGCATCGCCGCACGGCAGGGGCAGCGACATTCGTTAGACGGAGGTTTTCGGCAATGGTCAGGTCAGGGATCAGGGTTGGGTCCTGAAAAACGGCGGCGATGCCTGCTTGTTGCGCCGAAGCCGGAGAAGGAAAATGCCGCACCTGATCGTTCACCTCAATGGTTCCTCGATCCGGCCGGAAGACGCCTGTTAGTAATTTGACCAGCGTACTCTTCCCCGCGCCATTTGCTCCGACCAGCGCGTGGATTTCTCCCACCTCGACAGTCAGGTTGGCGGAGCGTAAGGCGACGACTGCACCAAAGTGCTTGGCGACATCGCGGACGGCAAGGAGGCTCATGTCATGATCACAGTCACTGAGTTCATTAGAGCGGTCCGGGCGTGTGGCACTCGCCGGCCACACGCCCGGAGATCGCTGTTGCTCGACGAGCTTCTAGCCGCTACAGGCGAACAGCTGCTGTTTCGTGTAGTTGGTGTAAGGCGCTACGGCCCAGTCGGCAGCGTATTGCAGACTGCGGGTGGGCAGGTAATGCGCCCTAAGTGCCGCTCTGCCCTGGGCGGTTGTGTTCGACCAGACCTTCGGGGTGAGCGTCGTCACCAGCGGTGGATGCTGGCCGGACAGAACCTTGAGGGCGATCGATGCGCCGACGCCGCCGACAGGCGGCGGGTTAGTGACAGCCGCCCCAACCAGACCCTTCATAGTGAGCAGTTGATGCACAAACCCGTTATTGTCGGCGCCAACGACCGGCACCAACTTACGATGTGCAGTCTTGTAAGCATTGGCAACGATGTAGTCGATTCCCGAGGTCCAGACACCGTCGATCTTCTTGCCCGAGTTCAGCAAGGAGGTTATCTGCTGAGCGCCGGTAGTCCAGACCCAGCCGGTGTAAACATTGGCAATCTTCGTAATCTTCGGGTGGTTCTTCAAGACATCCTGTTGACCTTGTTCGCGGGCGGTGTTGGCAGGAGCGCCGCTGATGCCCTGCAGAAACGCAATATTGCCCTTGCCATGGATCTGATTGACCAGCCACTGTGTCCCCAGGCGACCGTATGCACGCTGGTCGTTGGCAACCTGATACACGCCGGGGTGATTTAATAGAGCCGGAATGAACTGATCTACGACGACGACCACGATGTGTTGGCTAACGGCCTGCAGGATTGCCGAATTAAGCGCAGTCGAGCTGTTCGGATCGATGATGATCGCATTGACATGCTGCGAGATCATGCTTCGAATCTGAGCAATCTGCTGGTTCGTGTCTCCATTGGTTTGCTGAACGAGAGTGTGTGCTTTGCCACTATTCTTTGCCTCGGCTCGGATCGAACACACCATCTCATCGCGCCAGCCATTGCCGATCAGGCTATTGCTCACTCCGATCGTCCAGCTGGATGTTCGAGGACTGCTCGCCATTGCATTGAAGTGCGGGACGGCGAAGACTGTCGCCGCGATGCTGAACACGACCGCCAGACGAACCAAAGTTCGACTTCGGCGGCGAATGAATGCCCCATGCACCATGAGTTCATCTCCTTTGACGTTGAACAACAATCTATACCCTGGGTCGCTCATCAGGGGTGCGGCCACATCGAAAGACTCATGTGACCCTGAACACCACTACTCTCCTCCTTCCTTACCTCCTATTAGGGGTGCGGCATATGATACGTCTCTCGGGGTACTTGACTCTCCATCCCCGAGACAAAGCCTGGCCGAGCTCTCCGTGTCAAAGAGACCACGAGCCGCGGAACGCCCAACGCTCCTTACTTCGGCCGGCATCTGTGACTGCAGCGAAAAATAGGCAGGACCGCACTGCAAATGGTCGGCTCGGTGCGCGGCCCTCGTGCCGCAGCACCCACCATAGCAGCTTCACTCCACTTGGTCAATTCATTGACTTGTGCGTTCGGATGACCTGTACTCTACGCTACTGGCCCTCGTCCCGGCTCCTTCCCTTGCCATACTTTCAGGGACACCTGCACGTGCATGGGCATTGCTAAAGGGGCGAAGTAAAAGTGAGATCTGACCATTGACTCGCCGGTTCACATTCATCGGCGTGACAACGGGTCAATCTGCCATCAAGAGTATCTTTCCGCTCTGGAGAGATCGACTGGGTCTCGGACTGGATGTTGAGCTTGTCGGTCGGGATATTCCCCTCGACGCGCCGCCCGAGAATTACAGGGAGGCGGTCAACGTGATCAAAGGAGATCCCAATAATCTGGGGGGCGTCGTGACCTCCCACAAGATCAGTTTGTTCCGGGCCGCCGGGAATCTGTTCGATGAGCTGGACCACTGGGCCCGTCTCTGTGGAGAAATTTCATGCATCTCGAAGCTGGAAAACCGGCTTTTCGGGATGGCAAAAGATCCGGATGGAGCAGGACGAGCGCTCACGAAAATGCTCGGTCCAGGCTATTTTGGGCGAACTCAAGGAGA
>DASVZE010000280.1:0-2021 GCA_036391775.1 Chloroflexota bacterium
CTGCCTCATCGCCTCGGTCCACCGTAAAGCGCGTGTAGCCGCGCACATCGGCAATAAGAAAGGTGAGAAGCGCAGGCTCGGCGCTGACGGACATCGCCATTATCTCCGGAAGCTGTCGGTGGCTTTACCTTACGGTCTCACCAGAAAACGGTCAAGCTTCCGGATTGTGTGACGTGGTCTCGCACGTAATCAGAGTGAATTCTCTGTGGTCGTTCCTGTAGGGACACGTTCCGGCTTTGTCCCCCCTCACCCAGTTGTCTTGACAACCGGTCGTAACCGACCTTCAGGGGAGGATATTGGCGATGCGCGCAATCACCAGCACTGCCGTGGCCAACGAGGTGAATGCCTGGATCATAAACAGAGCTTTTGCCCACTCACTCAGCGGCATGGTGTCGGTTGGGCTGAAAGCTGCGGCATTGGTGAACGAGGTGAAGAGATAGTCAAAGAAAGAGGGTGCCCAATCCGGTGGCGCAGCATCGGGATTGGTCATCTGGGGAAAGAGAAAATCCGGCGCTCGGTGATGCGGGAGACAGCGAGCAACGGGGCCGCCGCGATCCAGTTCCCAGAACCACAAGCCGAACACGATCACGTTGGTCAGCCAGATCTGCGCAGACCAGGTCATGAGATTGAGCGCTGTAACTTTGTGACCGTGCACTGCCGCGCTCGACACAAGTGAGTGGATCAGCAGGATCAGCGACCCGATGTTGGCGGCATTCATGGCGGCGATGAGGCTGATGGCAACTCCGCGCTGCCACTCCTGGCCCTCATCCTCCATCTTGCGCGCGGTAAGGAGAGCGATGAAAAGCGCGCTTTCGACCAGCGGCAATAACCAGACTGGACCGTAGTAGAGGTGGCTCGGCAAGGTGACATACAGAGCCATGGCGGCAATGATGGCGAGAAGCGCCGGCCAGCGGTTAAAGGTGCGGGAGGGCATACCCCACCCGGCGTTCTGTTTGGGCCGCATTTCGGTCACAGCCCGCTGCTTCTCCCTTTTTCTGGTGGGATTCATCACTCGCCTACGGGTCCAGCAACAACTCAATCACGTCAACCACCAAAGGATGGACTCTCAGACGCCCTCATGCCTGTCTCATTGTAGGCAGCGAGGGAGAAGGAGTAGTGAAAGAGTGCTTGTGGATTCGTTATCCCGTGCCATCGTTGCGTACCTCACGATCGTACCGCCTCAGCTTTTCGTGCGCTCCACCCAGCGCGAGCCGCACGTGGGCAAGGCACATCTTCACAGCTGGGCGGGCTGGTATATGCTCGGTTGACCCGTTCCAGAGGGAGACGTCGCCATTAATCGCTGGATGTGGGCGCTGCTGCCGGTGGGCGTGGTGGCATGGATTCTGTCTCTGCTCCACGCGCCGGAGCCACTTCTCTTTGTTGTGTCGGCCATCGGCATTATTCCGCTGGCGGCACTGGTAGGAAAGGCCACGGAGGAGCTGGCATACCACATCGGCTCTGTCGCGGGCGGCCTGCTCAACGTCACCATGGGCAATGTGCCTGAGCTGGTCATCGGGATTCTGGCGCTTCGTGCCGGGCTGGTGACACTGACTCAGGCGAGTATCATCGGCTCGGTGATCGGCAACGCCTCGTTGGTGGTCGGCATGTCGCTGTTCTGGGGAGGTATCCGCAACGGGATCCAGAGCTTCAACCGTGAGGAGGTCGGCCACCACGCCGTCCTGATGGTTCTGGCAGTTGCCAGCCTGGCATTGCCCTCCTTGTTTCGCGCCACGGCCCCCCGGGGCAATGTGGAGGAGCTCAGCGTGTTCGTCGCCTGTCTGTTGATGGCGACATATCTGGCGTATATGGCGTACGACCTGCTGGGATTCCGAGGAGGGCAGGGCTTGAACCGGAGCCACAGCATGCTGGACGAATCGGAGGAAGCAGCTGAGGCACTGGTTACAGAGGAGGGGACGGCAGAGTGGAGTATTCGCCGCAGCGTCTTCTGGCTAGCGGCCGCGACACTGGGAGTAGCGGTGGTCGGCGAGGTGCTGGTGGACGCGGTGCGGCCGGTGGAAAAG
>DASVZE010000281.1:0-2861 GCA_036391775.1 Chloroflexota bacterium
AGGTTCCCGCTGGGATCCCACGCCAAACTGTCCATCGTCGGGCTTCCACTGTCATACGGGTCCGTAGTGCGCCCAAGTAGCGAGCCATAGCTGAGGAAGTAAGCGACCTGATTCTGCTTATCGAGCGCCAAGCTGACTGCAAAGGATGCGCCATTGAAAGTTCCAACCGGGGCATCTGCCACAGGATCCACGACAACTCCGTTCGAGGAGTAGATGAGGCCATCAGCGGCCTGTATTGTGGCGAAGAAGGTGCCGTCAATCAGGCCACCCTGCTTGTCCTTGACGGAAACGCCGCTGCTGTCGGTGGCAAGTCGGTAGAAATCGAATCCGGTATCTTCATTGTCGTACGCGAATAGGTTCCCGCTGGGATCCCACGCCAAACTGTCCATCGTCGGGCTTCCACTGTCATACGGGTCCGTAGTGCGCCCAAGCAGCGAGCCATAGCTGAGGATAGAGACGTCCTGGCTCATGGGTGACCAACCGTAGGCACGCCTGCGCGTTATGGCAACCACATTGTCGTCCTGCGGCGAAACTGCAAAGTAATACGGGAAGAGTGCTCCGAAATTTTTCGATCTTCCCATCCAAACCGGAGAACTCGTCGAGTGGGTTGACAGATCAACGGGCACCACCTCGCCCGTTCCGTCCAACCCGACGTAGAGCTTGCTGCCGTCCGGCGACAGTCCCATGGGGTTCGGCTCGCTCCCGACAGGAATTGTGGCCTCGATGGTGCGAGATACAGGATTGATCACCGCGACCGAATTGCCAATCACCGGCACGCCGCCTGAGAGGGTGGCGAGAATTCGGTCGCGGCTCGGGTCGTACAGGAGATGGTTGACGGGGAGATTGGAGACGCTCGGTGCTGATGCATCGGTGAAAGCCGGATTGTTCAGCACCGTAACGCCCGGACTAGTTGAGAAAGCAAAACAGCCACTCCCACACGAGATGAGGTTGGTGCCAACCCCACCGCCGATGTTCAAGTCCGATTTGCCCTTGTAGACCATCGTGGCAAGGTCGAATGAATAGAGAGCGGATTTACCAGCGGCAGGCACGTCGGCAAGGAAATACGAGCGTCCTGCCGATTCATCAATTACGACGCCACGCGACGAACCTATGGGATATATGCCGGCGTTGCGCATTTGGAGTGGATCGATGATGCTGCCGTCCAACATCACCAATTTGTTGCCGCGCACCACGAAACTCAAGTCTGAGAGAGCGTCCTCCACCAAGGGCCAGATTTTCTCGCCGTTTCCGGAAAGGCCACCCGCATCGACATTAAACACCTGCACGCCCAAGTATTCGTCCGACGCATAAAGCGAGGAACTGGAAGAGCCGAAGGCGATATTCGCGCCTTGCTGAAGGGCCTTGAAGGAGTTGAGACGCTGAACGCCATCATCAATAACGAAGACTCCAGCTCCCCGTGGACTATAGAAGCAGCTCCACATTGTTGCGACCGCGAATGACTTCGGGCTGCCTGGCACGCCCGCCAAACTGGAGGCCCGCCTCGCGCCAAAGAAGCTGTCCGTAGGCAAAGCATACGTTTGCTCTACTTGGTGGTTAGAAAGATTGAACCTAACTATGCCGGCGACTGTGTTCACAAAGAGATATTGGGCGCCGTCGCTGAGCGCCATCACGTCGGGTTCGCTACCCACGTAAGTCCATGACTCAATTTTCTGTGTAGCCGGATCGATCACCGCAACGGTGTTGCCCCGGGCGCCGACCGAGGACGGCACGGAGGCATAGATTTTATTGCGGGAGGCGTCGTAGAGGAGGCGATTGACGGTCAACTGCGAGAGCGCGGGATCAGCGGTCGTGGTCCGAGTTATGGTCTGCGAAGTGATCACTACCGGAGCAAGTCCGTAGAGACTGGGCTGAATATAGGCAAATCCCTTGCTGCCAAGCGAGATCAGATCTCTTGCAAGAGGCGAGGTACTGTACAGTACCTGGAACGAACCGATCTCGGTGAAGTTGCCGAGGTCGTAGCCATGAATCGCGACCTTAGATGCCGAACTGACAGCGGCGTACACGCTCCTGGATGCGGAATCCACCACCAAGGACTCAAAGGAGCCAGAGCTTCTAGGGTAGCTGCCGAGAGGATTGAGCGTGGCGGCGTCGAAGACCGAGCCGTTCTGATCGTAAAGACGCCCGTCGCTGCAGATTAACTGCGAACCGCTGAACTCGCTGCCAACCTTCGATGCTAGCGACAATCCGGAGCTGCTGACCGTGATACGCGCCAGCGTGCTCGGGCTGTTAGAGGAGTCTCCGGCAAACAGAGTGCTGGCATCGCAGAACGCAATGACACTGGCAGTGACATAGTTCGGGAATCCTCCAAGCTGCGCAGGTCGAGGGACTCCGTCATCGAAAATCGCCAGCCATGTACCCCAGTTTGACGAGACTGCGACAGTGCCAGGATTGCCCGGCATTACCGCCATTGAGCCGACAACCCGCTTCATGCCTGAAAGGTCCGTGCCAAGCGAAAAGGTGAGATTAACTGCCCAGCTGTTTAGGTCGATGCGCGCTAGCTGTCCGGTGGCATCGAGGCCAACGTACAAGTATCGAGCGTCTTGCGAAATCGCCAGCTGGTTTGGCGTGGACCCGACAGAAAGTGACTTGGCTACGGATCCAGTGGTGGCATCAATCGCTACGACCGAGTTCGCGTAGTGTGTGTCCGTGGTCGAAACCGACACGTACAAGTACTTGCGCGTTGCGTCATAGACCATGGCCTGGGCATCCACTGAGACTGTGTGGATAGTCGGAGTAGTGTTGCCGCCTCCACCTCCCGGGTTCGAGCCTGATCCCGTGTTTCCGCCCCCGCCGCCGCAGGACGCAAGCAAAAGGACAGCGAAGAGAAAGAACAGAAAAAC
>DASVZE010000282.1:0-3238 GCA_036391775.1 Chloroflexota bacterium
GATGTCAATCTGATGACGCGGTAGTCGGAATCGCGCGTCACATCCTCAGCGGCAGAAACGCCACCGCGGATGCCCCCGTCCCGTCGAATGGGCGTAGCCATGCCTACCTCGATTCTGATCCGGTTCCAACCGCCTCGACGCGGGCGTTACATCATCTTGGATCCAGAGACGAGGAGCACACTGGCCAGGCTGAGACGCAGAAACGATTCTGGGAAGCCGACCGCCAGACGGCTGCCCAGGAGAACTCCAGGGACCGAGCCGACGAGAAGTGAGAGCGCCATGCCGACGTTGACGTTTCCGGCAGCAAACTGGGCGGCGCTTGCCGCACTGACCAGGAGAGCTGCGTGGAAGACATCCGTCCCGACCAGCTCTTTCGATTGCCAGCGAGGATAGAGGAAAAGGAGCCCGACAATTATGAGTGTTCCGCTGCCGACCGAGGTCAATCCGACAAGGAATCCGACCATGGCGCCGATAAAGGGAAGCAGCCACTTGTGCCGGTCGCCGAACTGATATAGTCCGTCGCGCCAATCGGTCGACGATGTGCCGCGCCTGCGACGGGCCAGAGCCGTGAGGAGAGGGCGGCTGATCATCACAGCTGCAACCACCATTAACACCCATGCAATGGCATGCACCAGAACCGTATTGACCAGCGCGGGATCGACCTGGCGGATGCGCGTTGTTACACCAACGCCCAGGATCGAAGCTGGGACACTTCCAAGTGCTAAAAGGTATGCCGTCCTGTTATGCACCGTTCCACGGCGGTGATGTGATGCGCCGCCGATGATCTTGGTCACTGCGCCATACGCCAGATCGGTCCCCACGGCGATCACCGGCTTGACCCCCATGACCAGGATCATGACGGGCGTCATGAGCGCGCCGCCGCCCATCCCGGTGAGCCCGATAAGGAAACCGATGATAAAGCCGATAACGGAGAATCGCGGGTCCATGGCTACGTCCTAACAGGTGTTACGGCTAACGTACTGCACGTCCATCTGGTCCAAATGTACGACTTGAGCATAGCAAGGCCCATCGGGTGAAGAACCGATATTTCTCTTATCTGTGGATGAACATTTGAGTGCGTTCGATCACACCTGATGTCTTCCTGTCGGCGATTGTCGTAAAAAGCAGGTGCCTGTCTGAGTATTCGTCGACTGTGGTAGTGGAGTACGCGCCCGAGTTCATCTGGATGAAAGGAAGATAAGGATTCTCTCAGTCTCTTCTCAGTCTCTTCTCATTTGATCTCAACGCTGTCTCAGTCCAGTGCTGTTAACTGTAATTGTTTGATGAATATGTGGTGTTTGATTCACGATTTCATCCTTCATCGGCCGAAATATACGTCGGTCATCTGATACTCACGCATTTCCCAGAAGTGTAGAGTAACGATAGCCGAACTGGAATGGCGAGGCAGCACCTCGCCCGGACGTATCGGAGACTGAGAACCATGTGTGTAAATTGTTCGCCGTATAGAGATAGTCAGCTAACCGACCACGAGTGTACGCGGCAGGAAACTCCGACTATACACTCAACACCTAGCGGCTTTAGCTCGTATCTGCAAACTCCGATCAGTAGGGGCCGACTGTTCAAGATGATGGGTGGTGGCCTGGCAGCTACGCTTGCCGCCGGTGCGCTGAACTGGCAGCTTATAGGGGACGCGGCAGACTCACCCTCACATGTGGTTCTTATCGTTCTCGACGGAGCGCGGCCGGACTATCTCACTGTGCCGGGCATCCCACACGTTGCCAGTCTGATGCGCAACGGCACCCAGTACACCAACGCCTTCGCCGGCATCCTGGAATCCGAGACTCCCTCTGCCCACGTCAGTATCGCTACCGGATCAGAGCCGCGCAGGACAGGTATCCCAAGCTTCTGGTGGGCGGCGCCTGACAACCTTCGGGTTAGCCTTTTCAGTCCGGCGAAGATCCGGGCCGGCGACATGGAGAAGATCATCCGCCAGTCAGGAGTGCCGACGTTGGCGGGCCTGGTGCACGCCAAGTCTCGCAGCTCCAAGGTCGTGGCCCTCTCCGGGAGCAAGTATTACGCCGCCGATGCTATCGGCGGTCCGGATGCCGACGTCACCATGTACTTTCAGGGCACGGCCAAAGGTCAGTTCGTCCCGACCTATATTCCGGGTCACACTCCACCGGCCGGCTTGCTCAATAACCCAAGTCTCACCGCCAAGAGCACACATCTGTCGCTCGGGCTAGAAAATCATCTCGCCATGTCGCTGGCCACAGATACGTTCAATCGCATGCACCAGCAGGTGACGCTCATCAATCTGCCGGAGTTCGACTGGCCACTTGGGCATGTCGATGGTGGCAACACCGATCCCCAGGGCGTCAAGACCCTAATGCAGAGTTTCGACCGTGATCTTGCCACCCTCCAGGCTGCCTATCGAAAGGCGGGAGTTCTGGATCAAACCCTCTTTGTGCTGATGGCTGATCACGGCATGATGCCGCTCACTCACACAGTTCCGGATTCCATCTTCACTCAGGCCGTCACCAAGGCCGGAACCAGTTTGGTGTCACAGACGTTTACATCCGCTGTCTACCTCTGGCTCAAGGATGAATCTCGGGCCGTACAGGCGGCGCAGAACCTCGCCGCGCTAAAGAACCGGTACATCCAGTCCATCTATGTCCGGTTACCGACGAAGCAGGGTTTCGCCTATACTCGCATCTCGGGATCGGATCTGCTGCGCGCGCGAGGCGCCGAGTCTGCCAATCAGTACCTCTTGAACAGCTTCAACCGCCCCAATGCTCCGGATATCACAGTCATCCTGGCGGAAGGTGTGGGCTGTGAGCCGGGCGGTCAATCAAAGTGGAAGGCAGATCACGGCGGTACAAGCTGGGAAGCACAGCACATCCCGCTGGTTCTCTCCGGGCCGGGCATCCGCTCCGGTCGTGTGTCCTCGTTCCCGGCGCGCCTCATCGATGTTGCTCCGACCATCCTGCAGACGTTGGGCGCCTCGCACAAGGGAATGCAGGGAATTCCGTTGGCCGACGCTCTAAAGGCACCGCCGAACTGGACGACACACTGGCAGCAGACAGCAAGTAAGCAGCTCATGCCGGTGGTCACGGCTCTCCAGCAACAATCACGATTCGAGCTGGCAGCACGACGTTGAGCCGGACAGAGAGAACAGAGATCGGGCAGGAGTATTGTTCATGGCAGCAGTAGATGTACAGGCCTCCCCGGCCATAGCGGAGACACCGGCACGCGCGGGGTCTCTCCGGCGGACGCTCTC